>JBAWWQ010000081.1:0-6936 GCA_037146655.1 Chlamydiota bacterium
CTGATGAAGTGGCTCTTTTTTTAAAATCCTGTTACGAGAGCGGCTGGTGTATCATATTTATTACAGGAAGAGATTTTGTTTATGCGATGGACGCTTTAACTAAACTTGATTTCCCTTTTTATCTCGCTTTGCAAAATGGGGCTGATCTTATCCAAATGCCTGAAAAAAAACATTTAAAAAGCACCTATCTTGATATTAAGATCGCTGAGGAACTAGAAACTTTATTCGAACCCTTAGCAGACGATTTTCTTGTATATGCAGGATATGAAAGAGGGGACTTTTGCTATTATAGACCCCATAAGTATTCTAATAAGATGATCCCTTATTTAGAGAGAATGCAACAGCGCTCAGCTGTTGCATGGCAAGCAGTAACGCATTTTAATGAATGTAGCCAAAAGAGCTTTCCTTTAATAAAGGCTGTGGGATTAGAAAGTACTTTTTTAGAGCTTGAAACAAAGCTCTCTCATAGAGCTATGCTTCAATATGTGGTCATTAAAGATCCTTTATCTAAAGAATATGATTATTTATTGATTACAGATAAACATGCCTCTAAAAGACACGCTCTTGAGTATTTTATGGAAAAATTTGATCTACCAAGGCCTTTGATTGTAGGGGGAGATGATCACAATGATAGAGCCTCTTTAGAGTGCGCTGATATTAAAGTTGTCATGGAAAACGCCCCACCATCGCTTAAAAGCATGGCAGATATCATAGCTCCTTTGTCTATTCATCATGGGATTATACACGGGCTTAATGAGGCTTTTAAAAGAGTTTAAAATTTTAACATACAAAAAATAAATAAATACACTATAGGATTGTGTTAAAGAAAAAAAAGGATTGGGATTTGAATTCTCTTGAAGAAACGATAAAAAATTTTTTTTTCCAAAAATTACAAGTTTTATCAGTCGATTTATTTGGGTCTTTTGCTGAAAATCGAGCTACAGAACAAAGTGATGTCGATATTGCTATTTTTTGCGATCCAACGAATATTCCTTTAGGATTAGAATTAATTGATTGGAGAGAACAATTAAGTGATATTTTAAAAAAAGAGGTGGATCTTGTTTGTTTAAATACAGTCTCTCCTATTATTGGTATGCAGGTTGATCAAAAAAGAAAAAATATTTTTGTGAAAAACAATTTACAGTATAGTCAATATCAGATGAGGCTTTTTTCAGACTATGCTGAACTAAAAGAATTAAGAGCCCCTATGGAAAAGCAAATACTTAAGCGTAAATATTATGATTAATCAAGATGTTATTTACCAAAAAACAAATTCTATTCAGAACTGCATACAAAGAATTCATGATACAATAGGTAAAAATCTTGAGTTGGTAAATCAGCTGAATCAGCAAGATATTGTTGTATTAAATCTGCAAAGAGCCATTCAGCTTGTTATTGACATGGGATCGTACATCATAGCTTCTTATCGATTAGGAGTTCCTCAATCATTAAAAGAAATTTTCATACTTTTAGAGCAAAATACATTCATAGATCATGCTATTAGTTTAAAAATGCAAAAAATGGTGGGATTTAGAAATATTGCAGTTCACGATTATCAAGCAATTAATCCTGAAATTCTTAAAAGTGTGATCTCTAACCATCTGAAAGATTTCGAAGAGTTTTATACAGCAATTATTCAAAAAACTCAGTCAGTCACTTAAGAACTGGATTTAAATCCCTATAAAAATTTTAACTAGACAAGATTTTTTTCTTTTTCTAACATCTGCTTTTTTGAAAACATTAAAGGTTTCGTTTGAAAGCAGGTTTTCTTTATAGTTTATTTCTTGCGATGCTTTCCACTGGATTGTCTTTGGAGTCCTCACCATTGTCCTCTAATATTGAAGACAATCAAAATATAATAGCTAATGAGTCTGCGAGATTTAACGGGGACTCTAGAAGTGTTGAGCTTTTTGCATCTTTTCTTATGTGGACTGCAAGAGAAGTAGGCTCTGATTGCTGGGCCGAAGTAATTACTACAACAGGATCTAAGTCTTCTAATGTTTTAAGACAAGTTCATTTTGATTGGGATCCAGGTTTTAGAGTAGGCTTAAGCTACGGGATGGAATACGATCAATGGGATACACAGGCTTATTTTACATGGTTTCATACTAGAGGCCATGACCATGTCTTAAGCTCTCCGGGAACTGTTTATTCTACATATATGGGTAATTTTTATATCGACAACCCAACAGGAGCTGGTATTAGTGGACCCTCTTATCAGAGTGCAGATATTAATTGGATGATTCACTTTAATATGTTTGATTGGGAGCTTGGTCGTAATTTTTGGGTAGGTCAGTCGTTAGCTTTGCGACCTTTTATGGGAATAAAAGGTGGGTGGATCAATCAATCTATTCATTCACGTTGGTACAATCCCGCTCTTTTGGGATCTAAGTTTTATCACATAGGTAAAGAGAATATCAAAAATAATTTCTGGGGAATAGGGCCTGCTGCTGGTGTCAATATGAAATGGAATCTATTTGCCAGACCAAATCACTCTTTTAATCTTTTAGGTGATTTCTCTGGAGCTATCATGTGGGGACACTGGTCATTTAGTGATGTTTTTAATAACGATATCGAACAACAAGTTACAGTGGATCTACAAAATATCAATAGCGGAGCTTCGATGGTACGTACCTTTATGGGATTTGGATGGAATGCTGATCTGAAGCAAAATCGCTATAGGTTCTCTATAAAATTGGGGTATGAAACACAGTTTTGGCTAGATCAATTACAGTTTTATTCATTCATTGGAGGAAGACTTGATACAGCACTGACATTGCAAGGAGGCACACTTGAGCTTTCTTTTGACTTCTAGTAAAAAAAGTATTCTCTTTGCCATACTTTTGTTAATCACATATCCAAAACTATATGCTGCAAGCAATGATTTAAACGGCTTGCCAAACATTTCCTATCAAACTGAAAATGGTTGGGCCATTTCTGCTGATTTTCTTTTTTGGTTTCCTTCAGAAGAGTTAAGCACTATTTGGGCTTCTGTTATTAGTGTTGGTTCTAATACTAGCAGTTGGGCAGTGCCAGGATTCAATTTTAAATGGGACTATGGTTTTCGAATAGGTGCTGGTTATGATTTCAAATACGATCAATGGGATACGGCGCTCTATTGGACTTGGTTTCGAACAGAGACAAGTCATACAATCTCTTCAGCACCAGACGCCATTATTAATCCAGAATTTGATGCAGCTTTTTTAACGAAAAATAACGCTCAAAGCTTAAAGGGTGATTGGAGCCTTTTATTTAATATGATTGATTGGGAATTAGGACGAAATTATTGGGTTAGCAAAGGGTTGTCACTGCGCCCTTTTCTAGGTATAAAAGGTGGATGGATTCATCAATCTATTCATGCAAATTATTACAATCTGACCATCGGCAATACTCTCACAAGTCATGTAGGAAAAGAGCACTTAAAAAATAATTTTTGGGGAATTGGTCCTTCGGGAGGAATTAACACCAAGTGGAAGGTTCGTAATTTTAAATCTCATTTTCTTCATTTGTTTGGAGATTTTTCTTTTGCAACTATGTGGGGAAGCTGGACTTGCGCAGATGTATATAAAAGCACAGTTCCTCAAACTTTTTCTATAAAAACAAAAAATTCAACTCTGGGAGCTTTGATGTTTCGAGGATTTCTAGGCATAGGATGGGATGTTGATTTAAATACATCTAAATCCCATTTTGCGGCTAAGTTAGGCTTTGAAACGCAGCTTTGGTTGGATCAACTCCGTATTGCAACTCTTCAAGTGCAGCGCCTACATGGTGATTTAACTCTGCAGGGGTTAACATTCAACTGTCGATATGATTATTAAGGGAGAAAACACGTGGATTTAAGAAATATTTTTAGAGCTATACCAAAAGTAGTTTCTGTTATTTCTATAATCTTCATGAAACATCTATCTTCAGATGATGGTTTAGCAAATCCTTCCATCCGTCCTAAAGCGCAGCCTAAAACAATTGATATGTCTATAGAAGCTCTTTATTGGTACACAACTGAAGAGATAGACTGGGCATTTACTCTTCATCACGATCAAAGCTCCACACAAACTAGTTATAAAAGCTTTGTTTTTAACTCAGCTCCAGGCTTTCGCGTTGGTCTTGGGTACAATATGGAACATGATCAGTGGGATACACAATTAAATTATACTTGGTTTCAATCTAAAGCATCAGCTTCATCAAACGGGCCCATTACTCCAGGTTTTTCAGCAGCAAGGCTCTCCTTACTCGAACCCTTTTCTAAAGGAAAGGCTAACATTAATCTCCATTACAACATGTTTGATTGGGATCTTGGTCGAACTTATTTAATAAGCAAACACCTACTTGTACGTCCATCTTTAGGAATAAAAGCAGGTTGGATCAACCAAATCATTCACTCTCATTGGGAACTTTTTAACTTTATTGGCCCTTATTCTCTTTTTGCTACAGAGAATTTAAAGCAATATTTCAAAGCAGGAGGCCCCAAAGGAGGATTGACTACCAAGTGGTGTTTTGGAAATACACAAAAGCAGTTCTTTAGTCTTATAGGCGCATTCGAAGCTGGATACCTTTGGGGTCATTGGTCGATTCAAGACAGGTATGTAGATACTTTACATACGGTTATTGATACTAAAACAACGCCTCGTAGCTTTGGCTCGTTTATGCTTCATAGCTTCATAGGGCTTGGATGGGATTGCAACTTTGATCATGATCGATCCCATTTTGAATTTAAATTAGGTTATGAGATCGAAGACTGGTTTAATCAATGCCAAATCTTTTCTGACATTAGCGGCGCTCAAAACAATGATCTGATCTTACAGGGACTAAGAGCTAGTCTAAGATTTGACTTCTAAAAATTAAAGACTAGGCTGGAAGTTTGGATTAAACCAAACCATAGGTATATCAGCTTCTAAAATATGGGTTTCAGGAAAGATTCTTTTTTCAAACCTTCCTTCTGCAATAAATCCTAAACTTTTATAAAGAGAGAGCCCTTTATGGTTGGATTCTCTAGTGATGAGCTCGACTCTTAAAATAGAAGGATAAAGATTTTCGATCTCGTTTAAGAAAGTACTAAACAGAGCCTTGCCTAACCCCATTCCTTGAAAATCTGGATGAATAACAATTGTGAGTTCACTTAAAATATGACGAAATACTTTTGGGTCCAGTTTGTATGCGTGGATGGATCCTATGAGCTCATGAGTATCTTTAGAATAAGAGACCATGATTAATCCTTTTTCTAAAGAATTAGTAAGAATGCGATCTATATATCCAGGCGTGATCTCATCAGATGTTCTAGCGATGCCACCTGGATTTTTAGTAACAGTTTGGTATAAGGTTTTAATCTTATCACCATCGTCAAACGTGGCTTTTCTAATACCAAAATTAGCTAGATTCATGAGAGGCCATTGGAAGAAATGCTGGACTATCACAAGAGGTTCCCATAGCATGAAGACCATTATCTATGTAAAGTGTAACGCCTGTAATAGCGCTTGCAAGAGGAGATAAAAGAAAAGCTGCAGAGTGACCTACTTCTTTTGCTTGTAAATCTTTTTGTAAAGGGGCATTTTCATAAGAGTAGTCAATCATCATATCAATAAAGTTGACACCTTTATCACCAATTGCTCTAGCAGCTCTTGAGCGCAGAGGTCCTGCTGAAATCGCATTAATTCTTATGGACCACTTTCTACCAGCTTCAAATGCAAGTGTACGAGTATCGCTTTCTAAAGCAGCCTTTGCAGAACTCATTCCACCACCGTAACCGGGAATAGCTCTTTCTGAAGCAATAAAACTCATGGTTAGAGCGCTAGATCCTTTAGGCATGAAAGGACCAAAATGTTGAAGTAAACTTACAAAAGAATAGGAGGAATTGCTGATAGCCGCCAAATAACCTGCTCTAGAGGTTTCTAAAAGAGGTTTTTTAACCTCAGGACCATTAGCTAATGAATGGATAAGAAAATCAATATGACCAAAATCTTTTTGGATAGCTAAAGCGACTTCAGAAATGGTATAGCCTTCAGCTGCTTGGTATCTTTTGTTGTTTAAAATATCTTCAGGAACATCTTCTTTTTTGTCAAAAGCAGCGTCTAGAGGATAAATCTTAGCAAAGGTCATGCTAGAGCCATCAGAGAGTTTAAGAGACTCATCGAACTTGCCACTAGATAATGAAGTTGTAAAAATCTTTAAAATAGGTGTCCAGGTACCTAAGATAATCGTGGCTCCGGCTTCAGCTAAAGCTTTTGCGATAGCCCATCCGTATCCTTGATCATCGCCTACACCTGCAATAAAAGCTTTTTTTCCTTTAAGATCGAGTTGAAGCATGCTTTATACCTTTATGATGTGAAAAGGAAGGTTTATAACAAAAAGCTCAGTATTAGACAATAGGTGATTAATGAGCCATTAGTTGTTATAGATTAAAACCTCACACCCTCTCTTAAAGGAAAAAAGTCTTTAGTTTTTTAACATTCAAACAATCGTTTAAAACCTTCAGATGTTAATACTTTACCACGTTTTAAAGTGATGTTTACCCCTTTAAACGCAGGTGGATCATAACTACCCATAGTAGATGAGGGCTCTTCTTTTTTCACTGGTTTAGAAGTGGTTTTTAAAGGTTTTGACAAAGTAAGAGATACCTTCTTTTTGGCAGGGATAGAAGGTATCTTAGGTTTCTCCACAGTCTTCTTCATGATTGATTTAGGCGCTACCTTTTTAGTGGCTTTTTTAACAGGTTTAGCAGCAGCCTTGGTAGGTTTTTTGCTAATTACAACTTTCTTTTTTTTAGCAGAGGAAGAGGTTGCTTCTGATTTCTTTTTAAAAATAGAGCTAAAAAACCCTTTTTTCTTGGCTGGTTCTGCCTTTTTTTTAGTAGGTGCCTTTTTAGATGCAACAATTTTTTTAGAGCCACTTTTACTTTTAACCATCGCTTTTACCTCAGGGTTGTTAAGTCTGCCCCCATCT
>JBAWWQ010000082.1:0-6873 GCA_037146655.1 Chlamydiota bacterium
CGAGGCCTGTTGACATAAAAATACCATTACGAACGCCAAAAGGGATAAATCGACCAATAAGCAGTGTTAAAAATCCATGATTTTTATAAAAAAATGCAATTTTTTCTAAACGAGTTGGAGGCAGCATTTTTGCCATCCATGTAAATTTGAGTAATCGATGACCGATGAGTCTGCCTACCCAGTAAGCTAGCCAGCCAGAAAAATAGCAACCCGCTAAAGCACTTAGATAAAGTGTTAAAGTGGATTCAGGTAAGATGGTAGCTGCAAGAATAGAGGCTATGACAACAAGAATATCAATGCTAATAGGGATATTTAACCCGGCAAGCAAAAACAAGCTAAATAAAATCCAAGGAGCGGCTTTAGCGTGTTCAATAATCCAATGATATAAAGTTTCCATAGCTTAATTTGGGAATTAATTTAAGATCGGGATCTATCATACATTAATACTTATATAAGTCTCAATAAAAAATGTCGACAAATTAAATTTTTATTAACTAAGCTAGTGTTATATTCTCCGGAGTGGTTGGTTCTTTATCTGTAAGGGCATTAAACTGTTTGCCTAAGGAGGTGGCAGCTGATATCCAAGCGAAGACGACAACGATTAATAGAGCTGCAACATAAGGGGTGCTAGCGGCTACTGATCCAAAGATCATCAGAAGAAACTGATGGAAAATAGAGCCCCCAGATTTCCCAAGTCTTGAACCGATACCATCAATAGCGGCTTTGCCTTTAAGCTTACATTCGGCACTTAGTGGGATGAAAGCCATTTCTTTTGTGATATCAAATACTGTGTATTTACATGCTCTAGATAGACAGTTTTGCATTCCACCGAAAAATACGCTTAAGAATATAGGAGACATTCCCATAATAACTGCAAAAGATGAGAGGCCTGTATCTTTAAAAAGAGTAAAAGAAAAGAAGAAGGTTCCTGTAATTAAAACAATAGCGGGGGTGACTAGCGCTGTAAAAGTCCAGCCTCGGTTTCTAATTAAAGAACCGCATACAAAAAAAGCCATAAGGGTTGAGATAACACCCATCCAAGTGAGGACTTTTGCCATATAAATATTGTAGTCGGTGGGGTTTGGAAACAGGCTATTAATTTGATCTTTCCAGACAATTTCGATCATATTCATGGAGATGTTGTAAGTAAGAACAATAACAGCTATGCAGATTAAATATTTTGATTTCGCTAGGTAACTGAAGTTTTTGCGTAGACCCATTTTAATTTTTGGTTTTGTATAAGAGTCGATTTCATGAGAAGATTTAGAGAAAAAGTTGTTTAAAACTTTTTTATTATACCACTTAAACAAAACAATTATTATAAGGCCAAAAACGACAACTGTAGAAACGATAAGTTTTAATCCATTGCCCCAGGAATCTTCTAGGGAAGATGAAAGGGTGTTTAAAGCGCCTTTTGATAAGCCAATAGAAGTCAGACCTGAAAATATACTTGAAAAATTAGCTCCTAACCCAAGGATCGCATAAAAACGTTTTGCATCATTTAAAGAGGTGATTTCATTTGCAAATCCCCAAAAAAGCACTGTCATAATCATCGTACCCCAAAGTTCTGACATGACATAAAAAAGGGTAAAGCTCCAGTTTCTAAAAATAGCAATTAATCCTTGAAATCCAGCGGGTAGATTTTTTTGTAGTCGATCAGCGAAGGCGTGTGGGTGTAGCATATCTTGATATGGATAAAGAACAAAAGCAAACAAGAAGAAAAATCCGATAAAGCCTCCGATCATAATATAGAACACTTTTTCTATATTAAATTTATTGGAGAGCTTGCTGAAAAAAAAGGTGAAGAGGATAGCCATCGGTAGGATGGCCCATACTTTAATAAAGGGAAGCGCTTCCGCTCCAGATGAAGGAGCTGTTACGACAAGGGCATCTTTTGCGGCTCTTAAAATGTTGTAATTAAAACAAATTAAGGCATAGATTAGAAGAAGTGGTAGGAATTTTTTCAGTTCATGTCGATGAATAGGCCATATATAAGAGCGAAATTTAGAAAACTCTTGTGTCATAGAAGACATAAGTTACCTTGTGTTGATGCAATTATTGGATTATTTAAGATCGTTTTAGAATGTAAGCAAGGCTTAAAGCAAGCTTGATTATGGAGAGAAAAAAAACAACTAACAATTCGCTCGGGATTTAACAAAATTCCTCAACCTATAAGGTTTATACTGCAAATGTTTTTAAGTTTTCCTAGTTAAAATCAGTTTTTGTGCCTGCAATTATACGTATTTCTCTTTATTTAACAACAGCTCATTGTTGATAAAAAAGAGTTTACGCACTCCTATGGCAGGCCACAAATTTCAAATAAATATCCACACATCCAGGCTACCCTAATAATTGCTGGGTTTCACTTGGTTGTTTAGTGGGAGCCTGATCTTTGTCTGTTAGAGCATTAAATTGGTGTCCTAAAGAAATAACTGAGGAAATCCAAGCAAAGATGACAACAAGTAAAAGAGCAGCAACATAAGGGGTGCTAGCGGCTACTGATCCAAAGATCATTAGAAGGCATTGATGGAAAACAGAGCCACCGGATTTTCCAAGTCTTGAGCCAATACCATCAATAGCAGCCTTTCCTTTTAGCTTAGATTCAGCGCTTAAGGGAATAAAAGCCATTTCTTTTGTGATATCGAAAACGGTGTATTTGCAGGATCTGGATAAGCAGTTTTGTGTGCTTCCAAAAAATACACTCAGAAAAATAGGGGACATTCCCATGATAGCTGCAAAAGAGGCAAAGCCAGTATTTTTAAATAGAGTAAAAGAGAAGAAGAAAATACCTGTGATTAACACGATAATGGGTGTAATTAGGGCGGTAAAAGTCCATCCACGTGATCTAATTAAAGAGCCTGACAAGAAAAACGACATAAGTGTTGAAAGTACACCCATCCAAGTGAGGACCTTAGCCATATAAATATTATAATCAGCTGGGTTTGGATAAAGAACATTGATCTGATCTTTCCAGACAATTTCAATCATATTCATTGAAATATTATAAGTAAGGACGATGATCGCTATGCAGATTAAATATTTTGATTTTGCTAGGTAAGTAAAATTTTTACGTAGACTCATTTTGATTTTTGGAGTTTCTTGAGTATCTGTTTCGTTATCCGATTTTGAAAAAGAATTCTTTAAAATCTTTGTGTTGTACCATCTAAACAAAATAATTGTCACAACGCCAAAGAGCAAGACTGTGGATACGATGAGTTTTAATCCATTTCCCCAGTGGTCTTCTGAGGATGAGGCTTCAATAGCGTTAAGGGCTCCTTTTGACAAGCCAATAGAGGTAAGACCAGAAAACACACTGGCAACATTAGCTCCAACTCCTAAGATGGCATAAAATCGTTTTGCATCAGTGACTGAAGTGATTTGATTTGCAAAGCCCCAAAAAAGGACTGTCATCATCATTGTACCCCAAAGCTCAGACATGACATAAAAAAGAGTAAAGCTCCAGTTTCTAAAGAGTGCAATTAAACCTTGAAACCCATTTGGAAGAGCTTGTTGCAAGCGGTCAGCGAAAGCATGAGGGTGTAATATATCTTGATAAGGATAAAGGACAAAGGCAAATAAAAAGAAAAAGCTTAAAAACCCTCCCATCATAATATAAAAAACTTTTTCAATCGTAAATTTATTAGAGAGTTTAGTGAATAAGAAGGTGAATAAAATCGCCATAGGGAGGATCGCCCATACCTTAATGAAAGGAAGGGCTTCGGCTCCAGATGAGGGGGCTGTGACGACTAAGGCGTCTTTTGCGGCTCTTAAAATGCTATAATTAAAACAAATCAGCGCATAGATCAAAAGAAGAGGTATGAATTTTTTTAATTCCCATCGATGAATGGGCCATAGGTAAGAGCGTAATTTAGAAAACTCATGTGTCATAGCAGACATAGGTCGCCTAGTGTTTGTGTAATTATTGAATTTTTTAAGATTGTTTTAGAACGCAACCAAGACTTGAAACAAGTTTGATTATGGAGAAAAAGAGAATAACTAACAATTCGCTCGGGATTTAACAAAATTCCTCAACCTACAAGGTTTTTTACTGCAAATGTTTTAAGTTTTTCTAGTTAAAATCGGTTTTTTCGACCGTAATTATACCTATTTTCCCTTATTTGACAACAGCTCATTCTATATACAAAGAATACACCAATCTGTAAAGAACATATAAGTTATTTTATAAAAGCAGAAAATTTAATTTGTATATAGGGTTATTTTTTTAATTCCATTTTTCTATCTTGCGTAAGATATAAATAGAATTTTAAACGTCAGATAAAGCATCAATACCTGGTAGGTGACCATATTCGATGAGTTCTAAAGAGGCTCCACCGCCTGAGGAGATATGAGTAAAGCTATCCTGTAGTCCCAGTGAATTAATTGCAGAGATAGAATCTCCACCGCCGACAATTGTTGTGGCTTTTAAAGATGCCAGCGCCTTGGCTATACCAAAAGTTCCTGTAGTAAAATGAGAAAATTCAAAAACGCCTAGAGGTCCATTCCAAAACACTGTAGCTGCTTTTTGAAGCTCTTGCGACCAAGTTTTCAGGGTTTGGGGTCCTATATCCATGCCCATCCATCCTTCGGGTATACCTTCTTTTGCGGATACAATTTTTGAGTTACTTGTATTTTCAAAAGTTTTTGCAATAATATGGTCAGTAGGCAAGTAATAGGGTGTATGGTTTTTTTTAGCATTTTCTAAAAATGTATGAGCTAGGGGTAAAAGATTGTTATCGCAGATGGAGTTGCCGATTTTTGATCCTAGGGCTTTTGCAAAAGTATAAGACATACCCCCTCCAATAAAAAGAGCATCAACTTTTGAAAGTAATGAATTAAAAACGCCTAGTTTTGAACTAATTTTAGCTCCGCCAAGAATAGCATAGAAAGGGCGTTTTGGATGCTTAAATGTTTCTTGTAAAAAGGTGATTTCCTTTTCCATAAGAAAACCCATTGCAGCTTTATGAGGGAAATAATGAGTAATAGCAGAAATGGAAGAATGAGCTCTGTGGGCTGCTCCAAAAGCGTCATTTACGTAAACGTCGGCAATTGATGCTAAAGATTTTGCAAAAGCAAAGTCTTTATTAGGATGTTCTTCTTCTTTATGAAACCTTAAGTTTTCTAATAGTAAAATAGAGCCTGGTTGCAATTTGTCTGTCATCAGTTTGACAGTCGGACCTATACAGTCTTTGCAAAACAGCACCTCTTTTTTTAATAAGGCGGATAAGCGCTTTCCGCAGGGCTCTAAAGAAAGAGAGGGGGTATCTCCATTTGGTCTTCCTAAATGACTAATTAAAATAAGAGCAGCGTCTTGTTTTAAAATATAGTCAATTGAAGGCAGTGACAGGCGAATACGAGTGTCATCAGCTATTTGTCCTTGACTATCTAGTGGAACATTAAAATCCACACGCATCAGGACTTTTTTTCCTGACATAGGGAGGTTTTTTAGTAAAAGCTTAGTCATGGCACTCCTAATTACGAAAGCTCTATATAACTAATGTTTAATAAATAAACAATCGGAAATAGGTCTAGTCTTACTTATGTAAAAAGAGCATCGATTGTGAGTTGGTTATCTACAACAGAAAAATATTGAGCATTTTCAACTACACCAAATGGGGTGATCATTGTTATAAAAAGAGTATTTTTTGTTTTAGTTGTTAGGCGATAACATTCTTTTTTATAGCGCAATTTTTCTTCGTACTCTTTGTTAATTACAAAGGGAGTATTAGAAAATTTGATTTCACAAAGATTTGTACAGTGATCAGCGCGTTCAATAACAAGGTCGATTTGGGCTCCTGGGGATTTTGTATCTGGAGAGCGAGTAGACCATCCACATGCTTTGAATAAAATTCCGGATAATCCAAGGGCGGTAATAATTTGTTGAATATGTTTAAGGCATATGGATTCAAAAGCATATCCAGCCCAAGCTAGATAGCTTGGGGAGTTTTGTAAATGCTTCCAATAATTATTAGAGGTAGTGGCAGCAGGGTCTTTAAAGGTTGGTTTTATCCAGGTAAGATAAAATAGTGAGTACTCATCTATTAAGCGATATTTTCCTTCCCGCTTTATTCGTCCAAGGTTTGGAATAAAAGAAATGAATCCAGAAGCTTGTAATTTTGTTAGTGCTTCGGTAAAACCGCCTCCTGAATTTAATTTACTGATTTGTCCTATTTCATATTGATCTAAACCGTTTTTACAAGAACATAAAGCTTCGACAATTGTTAAATGTTTATCAGAGTCATCAAAAAGAGAGCTAAAAAGCCGATTAAACTCACCTACTAGTTGACCATGTAATCCAAAGCATGTTTCTTGAATAATTTGAGCAGGAGACATTCCTCGCTTAACATAATTGAGATATTTAGGCACTCCTCCAAAAGCTAAATAGAGTTCAATGATTTGTTTTCGTTCTAGTTCAATATTTTTAGTTTTTAAAAATTTTTCTGTGCCAAGCAGTGTATAGGGTTGTAGGTGGATTATAGATGTAAGGCGTCCATAAAAACCACCTCGATCGTTAATGATTTTTTTTAATATCCAAGCTATTGCTGAACCGCATACAATTAAAATCACATTAGGAAGTCTTGAGAGGTATCGATTCCATAAATGATCTAATGCGGGTAAAAAACCAGAGCGTTTAGAAGCTAACCAGGGTAGCTCATCTAAAAAAATAATCACTTTTTGTTTTGGATCTATGCTTTCAATTTGTCGTCTAAGTAAAGTAAAAGCTTCCTGCCAAGATTTAGGAGTTTGTTGGCGACTTTTTTTAAAAAATCGATCTGCAAATTCTTCTGCAAAATTAAGTAGTTGAGCGCTTTGCTTGGCATTTTTGATCACCTGCGCGGCAAACCCCGTCTTTCAAGGCGGGGTCAAGAGCGCAAA
>JBAWWQ010000083.1:0-6835 GCA_037146655.1 Chlamydiota bacterium
CGTCATCTCTATCGGTATCTTTTTATGGATTGTTAAAAAACTCTCTAGACAAGTCGGAGGCTCCGTATCCTCATGATGTTCCCTAAATTCAAATCACTCTCTAGTTTAAGCAATCTTTTTATTGTTATTTTAACTTTTTTATTTCTCTACACCCCTATAGTGATCCTCTTTGCTTTTTCTTTTAATTCAAAACCGTTTCCTGCACCTTGGGATAGCTTTACCTTTAAATGGTATCATGAACTTTTTCAATCAACAGAACTTTGGCATTCTTTTAAAAATTCCCTAATTGTTGCCACTCTCTCCACCTTGCTAAGTCTTACCATGGGTATTCTTCTGATCTTTTTTCGAGCAAGCGGCGGGAAAATCAACAAGTTTTTACCTATGTTTTATGGAACACTTGTTATCCCAGAAACTGTATTAGCAGTAAGTTTACTCACTTTTTTTTCTCTATTTAATATACCCCTAGGTCTTCCAACAATTGTCATGTCCCATACTGTGTTAGGGCTAGGATTTGTTATCCCAGTTGTCTATACACGCTATCTTGAGCTTGATTCAAGACTGCAAGAAGCTTCCCTTATATTAGGAGCTTCTCCTACTCAGACCTTTTACAAAATTACACTACCTCTTCTAAGACCTGCTCTTTTATCTACAGGCCTTTTAATCTTTATCATTTCTTTCGATGATTTCATTATTACTTATTTTTGTTCAGGGACCGCCTTTCAGACCCTCTCTATCTATCTATTTACAACAATTCGGTCAGGGATTTCTCCTGTTGTAAATGCCCTATCCGTCTTTCTTTTAGCTCTCACAAGTCTGCTTGTCATGTGCTTTTTCTCACCAAAAATACGTACGAGGATTTTTTAAAATGAACAATTTATTAAAAATCTTCTGTAAACGCTTTATCATTGTTACAATTTGGATCATGTTGATTTTTTCCTCTCTTTTTTGGCTTACCTCAATAGAGCTTTCTAATGAAAAAAAAACACTCCACATCTTCTCTTGGAGCGACAGTTTACCTCTAGATATTCTTAAAAAATTTGAAAAAGAATCAGGGATTAAAGTACACGTTGACTACTACGCTTCTAACGAAGAACTTATTGTTAAATTAAAAAATCTCAAAACACAAAGCTATGATCTTATCATTCCCTCAGATTACGCTGTTTCTATGCTAAAAGAAGAGGGCCTACTTAAACCATTAGATAAATCCAAGCTCAATTTTCTAAAAGACATCAACCCAATTCTTTTAGGTCATGAATATGATAAAGACAACACCTACAGTCTTCCTCTTGAATGGGATATTTATGGCTTTGGAATCGATCAAGACTTTTTTAAAGATGCAGATAACATCCCCTTCTCATGGGATCACCTTTTTAATGACGAAGTTATCAACTATAAAATTGCTATGACAAATGATCCAATCGATGCCTTTGGCCTTGCCGCCTGCTATCTATTTGGCAAAAAAAATACACTCACACCCAAAGAAGCTCTTCTTGTAAAACGTCTCCTGATTGATCAAAAAAAACACGTAGAAGCTTATGCTGTTCCACGCGCCGATTATGTGCTTGGCTCAAAAAATGCAAGTCTTGCCCTAAGTCTTAGCTCCTATATCCTACGCTCTAAAAAAGACTTTCCTTTTATGAAATTTGTTATCCCTAAAGATAAAACCTTTCTCTCTATTGAAAATATCGCTATTCCTAAAGGATCACTTAATGAAAAGAGCGTCTATACCCTCTTAAATTTTCTCTATCAACCAGAAAACCTCTCCACAAGCTGTAACTTGTTTGAAGTCTTTCCAGCTACACTTAGCGCCATGGAACTCTGCGACGCCAAAGAAGATGCCCTTGAAATCTCAAGAAAAATCCAAGAACCTGGCTATGAACTGTTTTTTTCTAAACACCTTATGCCAGAAAACAAACTACGCACTTTATGGATCGAAATTAAATCTTAAAAAAAAAGGATGAGTTTTAAAGCCCATCCTTTTTCTTCAGCTTTTTTAAAAAAGCTGTTATCCCTTGCGTTTATTGATATAGGTCACTACGTCACCTACTGTTTTAAGCTTTTCTGCATCTTCTTCAGAAATCTCAAAACCAAATCTTTCTTCGAAAGTCATAATCAATTCTGTTAGATCTAATGAATCTGCATTTAAATCCTCTACAAAAGATTTCTCTAGTGAAACATCAGCAGCATCAACACCCAGCTGCTCGATAATGATTTCAACGACTTCTTTTTCTACTGTCATAAAGTGTTCCCTTCATGTTTTTTTTAATAATTTAAATTTATTCCTTCTAAGTTTTTAAGCAAGCATACCACCATCTACTGTAATCACCTGCCCTGTTATATAATCACTCATTGAGCTAGCTAAAAATAATGCAGCATGGGCAATCTCTTCAGGTTTACCTAACCTTTGCATAGGAACCTTTCTTAAAATCTCTTCTTTCTGAAGCTCCGTAAGACCACTTGTCATATCCGTATCAATAAAGCCTGGAGCTATACAATTTACAGAAATACCCCGTTTAGCTACTTCGATAGCGAGTGACCTAGTAAACCCCACTAATCCAAACTTGGAAGCAGAATAATTAACTTGTCCGGCATTTCCTGTCAAGCCTATAACAGATGTTATATTAATAATTTTACCAGATCTTGCTTTCATCATTGACTTAATCACGCCATGACAAACATTATAAGCAGATTTTAAATTTACATTTAAAACTTCATCCCAATCTTTCTCTGACATCTTCATCAAAAAATTATCTCGAGTCACTCCAGCGCAATTTACAACAATATCTAGCTTGTCCCATGTTTGGTATAACTTTTCTATCATACCTTGCACAGCCAAGTGATCCGCTACATTGACTAATGAAAAATGAAAAGTTTGACTACTAGATACTGATAAAGCTTTTAACTGTTCTAAAGCTAAAAGCCCTCTCTCCTGATTTGTTCCAACAATCCATACACTCGCTCCTGCTTTAACAAACCCCTCAGCAATAGCTCTCCCTATGCCCCTTGTCCCACCAGTAATGAACGCTTTTTTATTTTCCAACAACATCTGATGACTCCTTCAATAACATTTCAAGCTTTTCTAAATCTTCTATCTTTTCAATTGAATAAGTAGGAGCTGTCACACCAATTTTTTTATTCATACCGCTAAGGGTTTTTCCGCATCCAATTTCTATATAATAATCTACCCCTTCTGCCTCTAATAAGCGAATGCCTTTTTCCCAACGTGTGGGAGATACTACTTGCTCAATCAAATACTTTTGAATACTTACAGGATCTTGGACAACTGCGCCACATACATTCATGACAATAGAAATATCCGATGCCTTGATATCTACTTGTTTAATTTTCACCTCAAGCTTTTCTTGCGCTTCTTTCATAAGTCCACTATGAAAAGCCCCAGAAACCTCTAAAGGAAGAACTCTTTTAGCCCCTTTTTCTTTTAAAACAGGCTCGGCTTGTTTAAAAGCATCATAGGTTCCAGCTATCACTACTTGCTTAGGACAATTGAGGTTTGCTATCCAAATATCTTGAGTATCTTTAATAGCATCTTCTACATCTTGAGCATCTAATCCCAAGACCACCCACAAGCTTCCAGGATACTTTTCACAAGCCTGTTGCATCGACTCACCTCGAACTTTTACAAGCTCCAAACACTCTTTAAATCCTATTTTTTTGCAAGCACATAAAGCTGAATACTCCCCCAAACTTAATCCCGCACAAAAAGATGGACAAAAAGATGGAATCGTCTCTTGTAAAACGGCTAATAAAGCCATACTCATCACAAAAATCGCTACCTGACTGTACTTGGTTTGTACAAGCTTTTCTGCAGGTCCTTCAAATATAATTGTAGACAAGCTATAGCCCAAATACTCATCAGCTTGATCAAAAATCTGGCGGGCAGCCGAATACTTTTCATAAAAATCTCGCCCCATCCCAAGATACTGAGAACCCTGCCCTGGGAAAAGAAAAACACCCTTTTTACTCATACGCCCCTCTTATGTTTAGTTAAAATCACAGCCCCCCATGTAAGCCCTGCCCCAAAAGCCACAAGAAGGATCTTTTCCCCTTCATGAAGCTCCTTTTCTAAAATAAGCTCATCAAATGCTATGCCACAAGATGAAGCCGAAGTATTTCCATATTTATGAATCGTAAGAAACACTTTCTCCATAGGCATTTTAAACCGTTTAGCAAGCGCTTCTATAATCCTCATATTTGCTTGGTGAGGGATTAAATAACTCAAATCTTCTTCTACGCAACCCACTTTTTCTAAACATTGAATAGCCGCAGATTCCATCCGTCTAACCGCATGCTTATAGGTTTCTTTCCCTTCCATTTTAATAAAATGCTTTCTCTCCTGAACCGTCTCTATCGAAGCCGGCAAAGAGGAGCCTCCTCCTGGCATATAGAGAATATCTTTTTGTGTCCCATCTGCACCTAGTACAACACCGTCAATCGAAAAACCAGCTCCTTGATCGCTCACAATACAAGCAGCAGCTCCATCTCCAAATAATACACATGTCGATCTATCCTGATAATCTGTGACACTAGATAGCTTCTCAGAAGCAATCAATAAAACATGTCGATACATCCCTGATTCTACATAAGCTTTAGCCATGGAAAGTCCATAAACATATCCAGAGCACGCAGCTTGAATATCTACTGCTGCAGCCCCTGCTGCCTCTAAATTAGCCTGAATAAGACTTGCAGTATTAGGAAAAGGATAATCCGGGGTGATTGTTGCTACAAGGATCAGATCTATTTCTGTAGCGGTAATCCCAGCTTTTTCCATCGCCTTTTTAGCCGCTTCTGTTCCCATAAAAGAGGTCGACTCTGTTTCAGATGCGATTCTTCTTTCTTTCATGCCTGTTCGTGTTGTGATCCAATCATCTGATGTCTCAACTAGCTTTTCTAAATCTTGATTAGATAAGATTTTAGCAGGGAGATAAGACCCTGTTCCTATAATTCTAGCCCTTAGCATAACCCTCTGAAAAATTAAAATTTTACTAACCATTGTATATCAAAATCCATAAAATCTGAAGCTTTATATTGAATTAAACCCTATGTACGCTTGATAATACCCTCCTTAAATCTACACATAGGAGTATGATTCATGGCTACTCATCCCTTATTGCCTTCACAAAAATTCTTAACCACACAAAATTATACACAGCTGGCTCAAACTATTTTTGCAGCACCTACATGGGGATCTAGGATTGTTTTTGCATTATCTAGCAAATTCAGCGAACATCTCTGTCTACTGCGTCCTGTTGTTCATCTTATTTCTTTCTCATCAACTCTTGTTCATAGAGCCTCTCTAAATGCAGATGGATCGACAAATGTAATCACTTTAAAAAAAATCAGCTGGATAGCACCTGTATCTGGGATTGTCATCTCCTCTTTAGCTGCCTACAAACTTTATGTGTTACCTTCTTCTTTCCTCATAAAAGGAGCTATCGCAGGTATTCATAGCTCATGTATGCTGCTTTTTTCCTATGCACCCAACTCTACAAGAGCATTTAGTCTCATCTCTTTAAAAACCGATCTGAAAGATCGCATTCTAGACACGCATAAATTTCAACAACTTGGACAGGCTCGCCTAAAACAAATAAATGACAACGCAGAACTGACAGCATCCACTATTTTTGCTGTCTCTAACATAGCTATTACCTGCCTATCACAAAATCCTATTTTAGGTAATGCAATCGCTTACCCTTTAGCAGCTATCACAAAAATTGCTACTATGCGATTACTTAGTCAGCTGGCTCTTCATCAGGTTTAAGTCGTTAAGAGCTTTTATACTTTTTAAAAGCTCTATTTTCTAGACATCATCCTAAAAAATCCTTATCCTGACCTTTTAAATCACCTTACATAACCTAGTGGAATTTTTCTATGATAGCCTACCCCTCTTCACTTACAACACTTATTGAACAACTTAAAAAGCTTCCAGGTGTCGGAAGAAAAACTGCAGAACGATTTGCCTTTAAAATTTTAGAGTGGTCTGAAAAAGATCAAAAACAATTTGCTTCCACGCTAGAAAACCTTCACCACAAACTTTCAAAATGTCCTGAATGTGGCTGCTTCCAGCAGGGAGATAACTGCTCTTTTTGTCATAGAGTTTTTCATTCTTCAACGCTTTGTATAATTGCCTCTGCTAAAGATGCTTATGCCATTGAACAAACACGTATATTTCAAGGACATTACCATGTTCTAGGTTGCCTTCTCTCCCCTCTTGAAGGAAGAACACCCGAACATCTACATTTAGAACATCTAAAAACAAGAATCCTTAATCTAAAAATTCAAGAACTTATCTTAGCACTAGATCCAACACTAGAAGGAGATACAACTGCCCTTTATCTCCATGAGATTTTTCAACCTATGGGACTAAAAGTAACAAAACTTGCATTAGGACTTCCTGTCGGAAGCTCTTTAGATTTTATTGATGAGGGAACGCTAGCTCAAGCACTAAGCGGCCGCCACTGTTTTCTTACATAAAAAGACAACATTTTCATGCAGCCTCTATTAATATTTATAAATTTTTATCTGGGTCAAATCCCAGAGGAGCTGCTTTTACCTTTAGCAATTACGGGTTGATTTATTGCATTGCAATGACTCTCGCTTTTCATAAGCATATCCTTTGCTCCGCGCTGATATTTAACCAAAGAAATTTTTATATTGATGCTTTTTTATGCATGAGCAAACAATCATCTTACGTTGGTTCGTAATCGCTCTTTCATAATTATATACACAAAAAATCCTTGGACTTTTTCCGTTTAAAGATTTAAAAAGATCACCTCTTTAACAAATCTTTAAATTTTATGTCTTTGATAATTGATAA
>JBAWWQ010000084.1:0-6826 GCA_037146655.1 Chlamydiota bacterium
AAAAAATAATTATGTGTAGTTTTTCAGTTGTTTTATTAATTGATTGTTGTTTTTTTTAGTAGTTTTATCTGTTGCAGATTGTGTACAAATAGCATTTAACCAAATAGGGAAGCATGAGTTTTGAAGGAAGGGCTTTTTATAATTTATTAAGAATGCAGGAAGCTGAAACTTCTGTTGTAGTTAAGCCCTGGCAAGCGCTCGATTATAGGGAAGTGAAAGAGAATGAATTATTTCATAGCTTAGAGCAGCTGGATGTCTTTTTAACTCCTAAAACTTATAAAAGTTATGCGCAAACATGTTCATCGCCGGAAGAGCTAGCTCAGATTATTCTTGGTGAAGAGGCAGATGCAGAAAGACGAGAAAAGGTGTATTTACTGCTTTTTGAAATGTGGAGACGTTTTTGTAAAGATGAGCAATCATTATCGATTTTTTGTGATGAATTAGACTATCAAATCGATCAGCATGATCGAGGAGTTGAAAATGATGAGATTTTGCAAGAGCTTTTAGATGAACTTGAAAATATTTTAGATCAAACAGCAGATCATGGGGAAGACCCTCAAAAGGTGTTTGAGCTTGTAGCGGCGTTGATTGCTCATAATATAGAAAGTTTTATTTATACATTCGCATCTGAGCAAGTAGATAAGGGTAATGATGTTTATGCTTCAGAGCTTGTTGATGGGTTTTATGAGTATTTTGACGAAAAAATGTGGTTAGATTTTTTAAAAGTTCGTTTTGTAGCGATGGCAGATCCTAAAGAAGCTATTGTTATGCTTGAGCTTTTATTAGAAAAAATTCAGGAAGTTCCTGATTTAGATCTTTGCTTTGAAATCTTATATTATTTGATTTATCAAGAAGATATCCCCTTATTTTATACTGTTTTAAAAAAAACAGAAGCTCTTTTAGAAAAAGAAGAAGATTTTCAGGATTTACTAGAAATTGTCGTGGAATATTTAAGCACTTTGGATAAGGAAGTAGAAGAAGATAAGATTCGTGCTCTTCTTAAAAAGAGAATGCATTTAGAAAAAGAAAAAGCCTTTGATCTTAAAGATAATGATATGAAAGAGCTGAATAAGGTGTTGCGTCTTACTGCCTTATAAAATCTTGATAGGTTGAAAATTTAGATAATCGCATGAGGTTAGCAGATAGGTTGTGCGATGGAGCTTTCCGAATAAGGGGCTGTGAGTATTGAGGTTATGTAGATGACCAAAGATGCACAGGTCAATATTGTAGGCATCTAAGATGGTAGATACTTCAGATGGAGCTAGGTTAAGGCCAATTGGTGGATAGTGAGTCATAACAAGGCGATGTTTAGCGTTTTTACAGAGTTGGTCTAAACTCATTTTTAATCGCAGCAGTTCTCTTTCGAAAATTTTTCTATCTTCTTTAATTGCAGATTCTTCAGAGATGCTTTTTTGTGTTGCTAAAGGGTTGTCTTGAAAAGAGATTATTTCATTAAAGTTATATGCTTCTGTGTCCCATAGGCGAGTTCCTCCGATTGTGCAGTCGTTCCAATTAAAAACATTATTGTGTAGACAATGCAAAGAGCTAGGGAGGATTTCTTGAATTTTTTTCATAGAGCTCCACCAGTAATCGTGGTTCCCTCTAAGAAGGAGTTTTGTGCCAGGAAGATTGTGAATCCACTGTAGATCTATAAGAGCATCTTTGAGGTTGCTAGACCAAGAGATATCTCCTGCTATGAGCACAAGATCATCATGTTGGATGCAAGCTCTCCAAGATTGTTCGATTTTTTTTGTCCAGTCTTTCCAGGTAGGACCAAACACTTCCATACTTTTATTTGAAATGCCGAAAGAAAGGTGAAGGTCTGACAAAGCCCAGATAGTCATACATGCTCTTTTTTAGTTACCATACTAGCATAGTGACTAGGTTTTTATAAAACAAATCCATCGGGGATAGTAGTGCCGGCTGATACGACAATTATCCCGTCTCGAATAAAAATCCCATCACCATCGTAAGTTTGAAGGTTATTTTTGTTAATAAGTTGTACATTATCTCCAATTTGAACATGTTCATCAATAATGGATTTGTTGATGTAGCAGTTTCTTCCAATTGTAAAGTCAGCAGGTAGTTGAGGGGTCCAGTTAGTTGGAGGGGCATAAAATTGATTGCCTACTAGAATGGAGTTTTTAATAACGGTACCTTCTTTAATAATGCATCGAAGTCCAAGTAGGCTATAAGAAATTTCTTTGGCATCGATCATGGATCCTTGTGATAAAATTGCATGATCTATTTTAGTATTTGTAACGCGGGCGCAAGGTAGATGTACAGCGCTAGAAAAAATTGGTAAGGCTTCATTGTAAAGATCTAGACCCAAATGATTTTTAGTTAAAGCAAGGGTTGCTTCATAATAAGAAGAGATAGTGCCTATATCTTCCCAGTATCCATTATAGTAAAAAGCTGCTGTTTTTCCTTTTTTGATTTGGGTTGGGATAAGATATTTACCAAAATCAGCTCGAGGATCTGTTTCTAATAAGTTAAAAAGAACATCTCGTTTAAAGACATAAATACCCATAGATCCTAAATAATGATCTTCTTTTTTTTGTTGGATTTTTCTATGTTCAAAGAATTTACCATCTAATTTAAAAGAGTTTAAAACATTAGGATCTGTGGGTTTTTCAAAGAAATCTTGAATGTTATCCTGCTCATCAATTTTTAAAAGGCCCATCCTTTTGGCTTCTTTTTCTTGAACAGGCAGGGCTGCTATTGTTAGATCAGCGTTTTTTTCTTTTGCAAAACGGATCATGGCAAAAAGATCCATATTATAAAGCTGGTCACCTGCAAGGATAAGAAAATATTCGGATGAGCACTGTTTAAAAGTAGTGAGATTTTTTCTAATGGCATCAGCTGTTCCTTCATAAACACGAAGCCCGGATGAAGTTTCTTCTGGGTAAAGAAACGTCATAGATCCTCCTTGAATAGGATCGAGTGAGAAGGTTTCTTTAATATGGTGGTTTAAAGAAGATGAGAAAAATTGGGATATCACATAAATTTGTTTGATCCCTGAGTTTAAGGAGTTTGAAATAGGGATATCAATTAGCCTATAGCGGCCTCCAAAACTGACTGCTGGTTTGCAACGTTTTGCTGTTAAGGGGAATAGACGAGTCCCTTCTCCTCCTGCTAAAATAATTGTAGCAACATCATCTGCGAGGCTGATCTGTTGTTTATGTGGGAATTTTCTCATAATCAAATTAACGCTTTTATTTAATTCGATGAATATTTCTTTTTAATAAAAACTTCAAGGCTTTTATTAAAAAAAACAAAACATTCATAAAACTAAATAATATAAATTATCGTAGTTAATTTTTTTAATGAAACAAATTGAAATTTAATAAAATTTAATTTTATACCATTTGTATGGTAAGTTAGGTGTGTTTTTTTGAGCCTCTGCGGTTTTTGTAGAGGCTCTATATGTGGGGATTTTTAGATGGTTTGCATTTGCATAAAAGAAAGGTCTGCATTATAGCTTGATCTGACAAAAGGTCCACAGTACATATGTTTGACACCTAGGCTTTGACCGTAAGCGGCATACATCTCAAATTCTTCGGGTGTTACGAATCTTTTAACGGTGAGTTTTACTCTTGAAGCTTGTAAATAGTGACCAATAGTAATAATGTCGCATCCAGCTGTATGTAGGTCACGAATAGTTTCTTTGACTTCATCTGTGGTTTCTCCAAGACCTACCATGATTCCTGATTTTACAAAAAGTGGTTTTTCTGAATTTTTAGCATAGCTTAAAACTTGCAAAGTCCTATCATAAGTAGCTTTATGTCTTACTCTTGGTGATAGGGCTCTTGTTGTTTCAATATTATGATTAAATACTTCTGGTTTTTCTTGAAGTACAAGGTCTAAAGCCTCTGTATTGCCTGAAAAGTCTGATGTAAGAACTTCTAATGTGCAGCTTGGGGAAGTTTGACGAATTTCTTTCATAATAGCTGCAATATGAGAGGCTCCTTGATCTGGAAGATCATCTCTTGCAACCATAGTAATAACAACATGTTTTAGTCCAAGGTCTTTGACAGAATCTGCAATGCGTTTTGGTTCGTCTGCTTCTGGGGCTTTAGGTGTTTTAGAAAAATCTATATCACAAAAACCGCAGTTGCGTGTGCACTGTTTACCTAAGGCTAAAAAAGTGGCTGTTTTTTTTGCATAACACTCTAGCCGATTGGGGCATTTTGCTTCTTCACAGACAGTATTTAATCGATGTTTACTTAAGATAGCGTGAGTGGGAAGGAGAGCGTCTCCTTGAGGAAGTTTTCGGTGAAGCCATTTTGGAAATCTACCAAGAGCTACAGTATCAGATAAATTATCATCGGGGTTGTCTGGTAGTTTATTGGGTTTTAGGATACGTAGCTTGGTAGTAGCATCTTTTGTGGAGTTGTCTGAGCAAGACATCTAAATTATCCTTTTTTAATTTTTGGTGGGAAGTGAAGAGGGGTGTCATTGGCTATAAAAGCAGCTTCTAACCAAGCTTCAGCAACTGTTGGGTGAGCATGGATGGTATCTAGGATGCAGTCGAGTGTAAGTTCATTTTGTATAGCAAGAGCCATAGGGGCGATAAGTGCTGATGCTTCGTGTCCTATTACTTGAGCGCCTAAAATAGCTTTGGTTTTTGTGTTAATAACGATTTGAGCAAATCCTTCCGTGTCAAGTGTAGCTTGTGATTTACCTAAAGCTTGGAAAGGGTAAGAACCAATTTTTGCAGGTAGGCCTTGTTTTAAAGCTTCTTCTAAAGTCAGTCCTACCATGGCAATTTCTGGCAGAGTAAAGATGACTGCAGGTACAGCGTTGTAATGCATAAAAGCTTCGCCTCCAGTAGCATTAATAGCTGCTACTAATCCTTGATGAGAAGCTACATGAGCAAGCATCGCTTTACCTGTCACATCTCCTATGGCGTAGATGCCAGGAACTGAAGTTTCCATTTTATCATTTACTTCAATTGTTTTTTGAGCAGTTATAGTAAGTCCTGCGTTTTCTAATCCAAAGCCTGATGTGACAACTTTTCTCCCGATTGATACTAAAGCTTTTTCACTCTCTAGTGTTGTTCCATCAGCTAAGGTAATTGTCACTCCGTTTGGTGTAGGAGTAATAGCTTTGACCATAACGTTTGCTTTAATATCGATTCCTTCTTTTTTAAAGCGATTTGTTAAAAAATCAGAGAGAGTCTTACCTTGAGCTGAGATAATAGAGGGGAGGGCTTCTAAAATAGTAATTTTGACCCCTAATGCTGCATATAAAGAAGCAAACTCACATCCAATATAACCTCCTCCAATAATAGCTAAAGATTTAGGAAGTGAAGTCATTTGAAGAATAGAGGTAGAGTTTAAGATTTTTTGATGATCACAGGGAAAGGCGGGGATATCTAATGTCGTAGATCCTGTAGCGATGATGATGTGCTCTGCATGGACTATCATGGAAGTAGATCCTGATATTTTTAAGCTTTTTGGCGAGTTAAATGTTGCAGCACCTTCGATGATAGATACACCATGGCTTTTAATAAGGCTTTGCAGGCTTTGAACAATAGTTTGAACAACTAAGTCTTTACGCGCTTTCATTTTCGCATAATCAAAGCTAATAGGGCCAAGTGTAATTCCATAAGCGTCGGCTTTATGAAGTTGTTCTAGAAGCTGGGCGTGTGCGATTAGGGTTTTTGTAGGGATGCATCCGCAGTTTAAACAGGTGCCACCGAGCGCTTCTTTTTCAATAAGAGCTACTTTTTTTCCTCTTTGAGCTGCTTTAATAGCAGCAACGTAGCCACCAGGACCCGCTCCAATTACAGCAACATCAAAATATTCTTCTTTATTCATTTTACCTCTCCAGAGCGCTTGTGAAATCTTGCAAAAGGATACATCAAACTAAAAAACTTATTAAGACAAAAGCTTAAAAGAAGTATCTTTTGGCAATTTTATAGTGTGACATGTTAGGGAATATTTTGCAATTTTGTGAGGAAATGATGATAAAAGGCTATTTGAGTATCTTATTTTTTGTTTTACAAATGGGGATTTATGCGATGTCTTCTTTTGAAGAAGCTATGGAAGAGGGTTATACACCTCAAACTTATCGTAATGCTAAACGATTTAAAGAGGCGTATGAAAATTGGCATTTTGAAAAAATTGACCAGGCTACGCAGCCTATTATTCCTAAAATTATCCATCAGATTTGGATAGGAGGGGATGTCCCTGAGAAATTTAAACCATTAATGCAGACATGGATGGATAAGCATCCTGATTGGGACTATAAATTATGGACAGATGAAGATATAGAGCTTTTTGCGTTTGAAAACTTGGAAGCCTTTGAATATGCACAAAATCTTGGAGCTAAATCAGATATTTGGCGTTATGAAATTTTAAAGCAATATGGAGGAGTTTATGTTGATGTTGACTTTGAATGTGTCAGTCCTTTGACACCACTTGTGTATAGCCATAAATTTTTTGCTGGCATTGGTGGGTTTGACTATATTAATAATGCGATCATTGGTTCTATGCCCAATCACCCAATTTTAATAAGACTTATGACGATTTTAAAAGCAACACCCAAGGAGAATTTGAATAATCCTTGGCATCATACAGGACCACTGCTTTTTACAAAGCAGGTTTATTCGTATTTAAAAAACCATCCTGAAGAGGGGATTGTTTATCCTGTTCGATTTTTCTATCCTTTGCCAAACACTTATCGGCACTCTTATTGGAGAGGTGAATTATCTCAAGAAGAGATCCATACATTTTTTATTCCAGAGACTTTTGGAGTGCATTATTGGGCAGAAAGCTGGGTTCATTAGTCGAAATAGTTGTTTTATTTAACTGTATAGAAT
>JBAWWQ010000085.1:0-6821 GCA_037146655.1 Chlamydiota bacterium
TGCAACTATGAATTACCGAAAACGGTTTGAAAAAAGTTATGCAAGAAGTCTATTGTGGTTATCGAGCATTTCAACAAAAAGAGGATCTTTGTTATCCACTGCTTCTTATTATTTGTAGCGTAGCTACTAGTGTTTTTGGAGTAGCAGGTTTTTTATTGTTAATACTTTTGCGTCCTTTATTTTCAAAATTTTCTACACCTACAAAAAAATGGTTGGAAGAGCTTTTTCCTAAAGATACAACGACTCTTTTTGATGAGGTTTTTTTGCGTATACAATTAGGATGGGATGATTATAGTCAGATTACAGAGGTGTCTTCATTTTTAGATCTTATGATGTATGGGTCTTTACTAGAAAAACAAGCTGTATTAGATGCGATTGTGAAAAATTTCACTCCAGAATATGGGCCTATTTTACGGCGCGGCTTAAAAGATCCTTATAATACTGTAAGGATTCAAGCTGCATCGATTGTATCGAGGATTGATATGGACTTTGAAGATAGACTTATGGAGCTTATTCAAGAGTACAAAAAAGATGAAACCAATAAAGAAAGTCTATTAAAGCTTGCAAGACACTATGAAATTTATGCTTCTTTAGGGATCATGGATCATGGAAGAAAAAATGCTATTATAGAAAAAGCTCTATATTTTTATCGGTGTTATTTGGAGCTAGATCCGAGTCATCAAGCTAGTCAATTATCTATAGCCTCGCTGCTGTTTCACAGTGATAATTATGAAGGATTTACGGTTTGGTATGATGAGTTTAAAAAAAAGCACACTAGAGTGCCTGAGGTGATTCATACTTGGTATCTTGAGTCTTTATATAGAGAGCATGATTATGAAGAGCTAGCATTAGAGGTTAAGGGAGTATGAGTTTAGAAAAAGAGGCGGATATCTGTCTTATTTGTGAAGGTTCATATCCTTATCGTATGGGAGGTGTCGCTCAGTGGGTGAATGAGTTAATTTATGAGCATCGAGAAAAAACATTTCATATTTTAACATTAGTCCCACCAAATCCAGACCTTACGATGTATTACAAGTTTCCACAAAATGTTATCTCTCATACAAGAATCATTGTAGAGGATTTACCAAAAGGGGCTTCATCTTTTTTAATGCCAGAAAAAATCTGGGAGGTTATGGGATTTACTTTTAGAGGGTTGATATCTTCTAAAGAGTTTTGTGATTTTGATCAGATCCTTAAATTTTTTGAGCAAAATCGAGACGTTTTAGGAAAACATATCCTGTGTGAGTCCAAGCAATTTTGGGATTTTATTTTAAGCTTATATGACCAAGTCCTTCCGTTTGGTCCTTTTAAATCTTATTTTTCTACGATTTATACTTTAAGTAGAAGTATTTATTCTGTGCTCCTTCCAAAACTGCCAAAAGCAAAACTTTTTCATGCAGTATGCACAGGTTATGCAGGACTTGTTCTGTATAGAGCTAAAAAAGAGCTAAAGGTACCCTGTATTTTAACAGAGCATGGTATTTATTCTAATGAAAGAAGAATCGATATAGCACTTGCTAAGTGGATTGTAGAAAAGGAAGCTGTAGACCTTGATTTAGAAGATAAAAAAAGAACTCTCAAAGATATGTGGCTCAATGCTTTTTTTTCTTTTGCTTATGCTTGTTATACACATGCCGATGAGGTGATTTGTACTTTTGATGGTAACCAAGCAATTCAGATAGAAGGGGGCGCAGATCCTGCAAAGGTTCAAACAATTGTTCACGGTATTAATCAGGAAAAATACGCTGCTATAAAAGCTAAGCGTACAAAGCATTTACCTACAGTAGCTTTTGTGGGCCGAGTAGTGCCTATTAAAGATGTCAAAACATTTATTAGAGCCTGTCAAATCATTCATAAGAAAAATCCGGAGATAAGATTTTATATATTAGGTTCTTTAGAAGAAGATCCTGAATATGCACAGGAATGTAAAAATCTTTGCAACTTTTTAGAGATATCTAAATGTATCCAATTTTTAGGAAGTGTCGATTTGCAAAAGTATTTTACAGAAATAGATCTTGTTGTGTTAACAAGTATTAGTGAAGCTCAACCTCTTGTGATGTTGGAAGCGGGGGCTGTAGGGATTCCTTGTGTTGCAACGAATGTAGGGGCGTGTGATCAGCTTATTAATGGTAGTAAAGATGAGAGACCATCTCTTGGGCAAGGAGGGCTTGTGACCCCGCTTGTGAATCCAGAAGCTACGGCAGAGGCTATTTTGCGGATCATGGGTGATGCTGATTTTTATAAAACATGTAGCGAGACTATAGAAAAGCGTATACATACCTTTTATAAATTTGATCAAGAGCATGCAAAGTATCGTGATTTATATAATAAACACATGAACCACGGTTAATCATGGCAGGCATTGGATTTCTTTTAAGAAAATTAGCGGCGCAAGATAATTTTTCGGGACTTATAAGAGCTTACTTTCATTCAACTCTTGCAGCAGCTGGTCCTTGGATTTTTATTGTGATTTCTATTGGTTCTGTTAATTTCTTAACTTATACCTTTTTTGGTTTATCAGAAATTGAGGATTTCCATTCGATCATTATTTATGATTTTGTGTTTTCGTTTATTCTTGCAGCACCTATTTATATGGTATCAGCAAGATATGTTGCAGATTGTCTTTATGCCAAAGATTTATCTCCGCTACCTGGGATTTTAATAGCGAGTTTAATCTTTGTATTGATTTTAACATTACCTGTTGCGACAGTGCTTTATTTTTTCTATGCAAATCTTTCTCCTGCACTTATTATCTTAAGTGTTGTGAATTTTATTCTGTTCTCTCAAACATGGATTACAACCCTTTATCTAGGATGTATTCGTAATTTCCGTGCTATTACCGCATCTTGGATAGCTGGGATGATTTTAACAATTATTTGTATCAATATTTTAGGGAAGGTCTATGGCTCTGCAGGGATGATGCTGGGTGTCAATATAGGATTTACTTTGGTTTTATTTGGGTTAACAGCAAGTGGGCTTGCTGAATATCCCTATAGCTTTAAGATACCAGAAAAATTTAGGTATTACTTTCATCGTTATAAAGGGCTTTTTTGGAGTGGTTTTTTTCTTTTTGCAGGCATGTGGGTTGATAAGGTGATTATGTGGTGTGCTCCAGAGGCTGTTATTCATGATAACAACTTACGTACGTTCCCTGTGTATGATGGAGGTATGTTTTTTTCGTATTTAACAATCATTCCAGTACTCGCTCTTTTTGTTTTTAGTTTAGAGACGAATTTTTATATTTCCTACTTTCGTTATATCCAGCATATTGAACGCAACTCTCCATTTTCTATTATAGAAGAAGAAAAGAAAAACATTATCAAAGAAATTACTACTAACGGAAGAAGCTATATGATGCTTCAAGGCAGCATAGCTTTTGTGGTGATTCTTTTAGCTCCACAAATTTTTGATTGGATAGGTCTTGATTTTTTACAGTTGGAGATTTTTCGATTTGGAGTGCTTGGTGCATTTTTTGCTGCACTTAATTTGTTTATCTTCATTTTTCTCTCTTACTTCGATGCTCAAAAACCTATGTTAGTTGCCTCTGTGACGCTTTTTGCTACTAATGTGATTTTAACACTTATTTGTCTTAACCTAGGATTTGCCTATTATGGACTGGGCTTTTGTCTGTCGATGATCCTGACCTTTGGATTGGGAGCCATTATGTTAGTGCGTCTTTTAAATAATTTGACCTATCATGTATTTATTTCTAATGTCGTTAAAAACCATGAAATAAATACTAGTTGTCAAGTTAAAGACGTTATGTAGGTAAGTTGGCAATAAGAGAGTCTATTGTATCCTCTAGCGGTATTTGACAGCGTACACCTGTAAGTGCATAGAGTTTTTCTACACTCGGCCTTTGTTTGTAAATCTCTTGATAATCGATGCCATAGGCCTCTTTATAGGGGATAAAAGTAATATTGGATTTGCTTTTTGTTTTTCTTTTAATAAGAAGGGCAAGTTCATAAATGGAGATTTCGCTATCGGATCCTATATTGACAATTTCCCCATAGCTTTTGGGATTGGATAAAAGAAGATCACAGGCTTTGACAACGTCGAGGATATTACAAAAAGAACGAGTTTGATGGCCGTTTCCAAATATAGTCATAGGAGTATTTTTTAAAGCTTGTTTGATAAGAGTGGGTATAACCATTCCATATTGACTGATTTGATGAGTTCCAACAACATTAAATAATCTTGCAATTACACAGGGGATTTGGTTTTTTTTATGATAAGCAAGTGCCATAGATTCGTTAATAAGTTTACTTAAAGAGTAAGATTGTTGAATATATTCGCCTGATAATACTTGTAAATTATCTTTTTCATTATAGGCGTCTACAGTAGGCTTGCGATAAAGAGCGGAAGTAGAGGCTATAAGAGTAGCTGGTTTTTTGCTAAGATGGGATATCATTTCTAGTAGTCTTTCACATCCATGGATATTGCAGTGGAGTGTTTTTATAGGGTTTAAAATTACTTGGTGTTGCCCAACAATTGCTGCCATATGATAAATTCTATGAGCCCAGTTGATAGCTTTTTCTAAATCTTTCCAAGTTAATAAATCATCTATGTCAAAGCGTAGTAATGAGGGATTGAGCCCACTGAGATTTTCTTTCCGGCCAGAACTTAGATTGTCTACAACCCATACATGATCATGGTTTTCTATATGGTGCCTTGCTAGATGAGATCCAATAAAACCAGCACCACCTGTAATCAAGATATTCATAGCTAGGTGCTCTGGGTTTTAAGAAGATTAAGGACTTTTTGCATAAGCATAAAAACACTAAAGGGTTTTGTGATATAATCAATGGCCCCTGTTTGTAATCCTTCAATGACTTCACCTTCTGTAGATAAAGCCGATAAAATTAATGTCGGTATTTTTATAGAAGATTGTTTGGAAAATTTTTGGAGAATTTCTAACCCATCCATATCAGGAAGCATTCGATCTAATATAAGAAGTAAAACTTCGTTTAGATTTCTCTCGTTCAGAAGAAATTTTAAAGCAGATTCACCTGTTGTGAAGTTTTCTGTTTCAAAACCGATTTCATGTAGCTCATAGTCTAAAAGTTTGAGTAGATCTTCATCATCATCCACAATAATAATTTTCTTTTTTTGAGGCGTTTTATTCATGACTATACTCAGTTGTTGAGTTGTTTTTTTGTTGGTTGCTAGGGCGTCTTGTATTTTTTTTATAAAATTGTCAAGAGATTCAAACCATAAAGGATCAGCAGTAGTAAAACCAAAGTTATTGATTTTAATAGTTAGATCCAGGTTAAGCTGATGACATAAAGCGCTTATTTCTCCATACCCATATAGAGAAGACTTTGTTTCTATTGTAGAAACATCCTTTTTAAGCGCCTGTAATACAGCTATGTTATAATCGGTTTTTACTCTTTGAATAAGCCCTTGTAAATGCTCGAGGGCTGAAGCTATGATTTGTTGGTAATCTGCTTTCATAATAAGTGGAAATTATCCTAGATAATGGCGCACCTTATCCATTAATTCTTGAATTGTAAAGGGTTTAGATATGTAATCATCAAAGCTTTTGCACACAAAAGTTTCTTGAATACTTGCTTTGGAGTGAACAGATACGGCGATAATCGGGATGTTGCTAAAGCTTGGTTTTTTTTTAAAAATAGCTGCAACTTCTGCACCATTCATATCTGGTAGTGATATATCAAGAAGTACAAGGTTGGGTAGTTCTTTTTCACAGAAATCAATGGCATCTTTACCTGTTTCTTTTAATATTGTTTTATATCCAAAGTGGGTAAGTATTTTAATAACAAGATCACTGTGAGTTTTTGTGTCTTCGACAATTAAGATGAAAGGTTTATTTTCCATATAACTAAGTATCCTTGCTAAATGCAGGTTCTATCGAAAGCGGCAGTTCAATTGTTAAGGTGCTTCCTTCACTTTTTTTGCTTGTGACAGTGAGTTTTCCATTATAAATTTCTATGAGTTTTCTTGTGATAGCAAGTCCAAGCCCTGTAGAAGTGCCTTTAGGATCTAAATTTGAAAAAATATATTCAAATGGAATAAAAATTTTAGCAAGTTGAGACTGGTCTATTCCAATACCTGTATCTTGGATAGTAATTTTTGCCTTTAGTTGATCAAAAGAGAGACAAACCATGATATATCCATGATCTGTGAACTTAATAGCATTACTAAGAAGATTTAAAAATATTTGGTATATTTGAGGGTTATTAGCTTTTATATTACAATGTCCATAAGTAATAGTTTTTTTTATAAGAAGATTTTTCTGTTGAGCAAGGGGAGTTAGGCTGTCGATAGCAGTTTCCAAGATTGCAGCAAGGTTGCATATCTCAGTTTTGACAGACTCTTGGTGCGCTTGAATTTTTGATAGCTCTAATAAGCCGTTGATCAAACCAAGTAGATGTTGACCTGATATAGAAATTTGATTAAGAGAGCCTCTTTGTAAATCATTAATAGGGCCATCTAATTCCTCTAGTAGATATTGAGTGAATCCCATAATAGAATGAAGCGGGGTTCGGAGCTCATGTGACATCATAGTTAAAAAATCATCTTTAGATTTAAGCTCCAGTTCGGTGCGTAGATTTTTTTCCATAGCTAAAAGAGAATCTCTTCTTTCTGAAACATCTCGAATAATACCTAAAAAAAAGCGCTGATTTTTTATAAACATTTCAGTCACAAAGAGGTCTATTGGGAAAGGTTCTCCTGTTTTTTTAATAGCAATAGTTTCTCTTCGTGTGTCTAAAAGAGTTTTAATTCCTGTTTTTAGATAGTTTTTTATATACGTATCATGTTCAGCATGAAAAGGCTCAGGTTGTAAGATGTTGATATTT
>JBAWWQ010000086.1:0-6820 GCA_037146655.1 Chlamydiota bacterium
CGTCATCAATTCATCATCGAGCATATCGCTTTTACTGATGGCAATGATGAAATCCTTTTGCCGCATTTCGGGGTTGTATGCTTTCAATTCTTTCTTTAAAATCTGCTAAAAAGCAGCGCGGGATTAATTAAAAAAAACCTTGTGTCTTTGAAACTAATGGTTTTGGTGGTAATTAGCCTGTTTTTCAGATGAAAAAACAGGCTAAATAATGGAGTGAATATTAGAGAGATCAGGTTATTGATAGAAAAACAAAAAGATTACAACAAGCTCGACAAGAATTTTATTGATTTTTTTAAAAAAAGATAAGATACGGTTGCTGTAAATTAAGCAGGTCAAAATGGGAAATAGACTGTTAAAACATAGATGATATTGACTGAAGTCTTTTTTCCATTGTATGATGAGGTTTGATTCGCACTCTTCAACTGTAGTAGGTAAATGTCTTCTGTGTATGTTAGCAATCTTTTTGATGTTTTGCTTTATAAACTTGAAAAAAGACTTTTTGAAAAAAACTCAAGCTTGCGGAAGCTTGTTATTGTTCCTCAAGGAATGATAAAAGAACCCTTATACAGAAAATTTACAGAAAACCACCGTATAACTACGGGATTTAAGCTTTTAGAATTGCCTGCAGCAATAGAGTATCTTATGAGGCTTGTTCGGTTTGATCAACATAAGACACCTCATTTTTCAGCCCCTATGCTTCTTTCTTTACATTTAGAAGCTATTTTACAAAAGCTTTTGGATCAAGAAATCGATCTATCAGAGGATGAACAGATACTGCTAAAGCCACTTTTACAGTACTTGAAAGGTGATATTATACAAAAAAAATTGCAAGATTTAAGCGATGGTTTAAGTTTAGAGTTTTTACATTATGGTCTTTATGGTGGAGAAGGATTAAAAAAGTTTTGTAAAGAATTAAGTTGGCAGCGTTATTTATGGGATAAAAGTATAAGTTTTTGGGATATCCCTTATCAAGTGTTTAATCAAGGACAGCTTGAAAACCCGATGCAAATTAAAATGGAAATTCATCTTTTTGGATTTACATTTATTCCAAGTATTTACGAGAGATTTTTTGAAAATCTATCTTTATTTTTCGCCGTTCATCACTATTTTCTTAATCCTTCTCAAATTTTTTGGGGTGATTTTTGTTCAAAGCGGGAAAAAATCTTTTTAAGAAATTTTCATCAAAAACAAGGTGCTCAAGAAAGAGAAGTTAAAGAGTTAGAAAGTTATTTAAATAAGCAAAATCCTTTTCTTGCGAATTTTGGTGGCTTAAGTCAAAAAAAATTCAACAGCTATTTAGATAAAAGCAGCTCTTTTAAAGAATATTTTTTAGACCCTGTTACTTTGCAAGGAGAAAGAGGTGAAGGCGGTTCTTTTTTACAAATTATTAAAAGAGATCTCTTGTATGGTTCAGAATTAGATCAGCTTGTTTACTTGAATAAACAAGATTTATCTGTACAACTCCATGAAGCCCCCTCTAAAAAAAGGGAGGTAGAAGTTTTGCTGTCTGTTTTACTTCATTTGACAGACAAAGAAAACATTTTACCCTCTGATATTCTGGTATTAGCTCCAGACATTTCTTTGTATTTTCCTTTTATTTATGAAGTTTTTCAAACACAAAGTATTTTTGCATTTGAGATTTATGATTTAGAGTTGTTATCTCAAAGCGAGTTTCTGCAAGGGCTTTGGTATATTTTTTGTTTAGATGAGATTAGATGGGATGTGCAAGATGTTTTTAAGTTTTTTATTTTAAAACCATTTTTAAACAAACTTAAGATTTCTAAAAAAGAGGTAGATACTTTAGCTCTGTGGTGTGAAAGGGCTCAAATTAAGTGGGGATACGATCAAAGTCATCGTCATCAAATTATAAAAAGAACTAGAGCTACCGGTCAAATGCTTGAGGATTCTGAAGTTGGGACTTGGAAATATGGATTAGAGAGGCTTTTATTTGGTCTTGTAGTTGCAGAAGATAAAGATACAACATTTAGAGAACACACCCAGTATTTCCCTTTAGAGAGTGTAGAAATGACCCAGGCTATTCTTTTAGGGAAATTTACACAAGTTGTCGAGGATCTTTATAAAGAAAAGATGATGCTATCTTTAACGGAGCTTTCGATATTAGAGTGGATAGATTATTTACAAGGGTTGGTGGATCGCTTTTTTTGTTTAAAAGAGTTAGATAAAGAAGAGCAGATGAAAGACTTTTTTATAGAACAGCTTAAAGCGCTTAGACAATTATCCAGTAGGCTACCAACACAGAAGTATAAGTTTTCTAGTTTAAAAAGATATTTTAAAAAAGCTTTTGAAAAAAGAGGAGCCAAGTTTTCTCAGGCAAATAAAGAGATGGTGCGATTTACCTCTATACAATCGGATAAGCTTTATGGGACCAAGGTTATTTATGTTCTTGGTATGGAAGAGGGAGCATTTCCAAGATCTGCTCCAATCTATCCACTACGAGGGATAGATTATAAGCTTATGGATTACTCCCCATCTCCTATAGAAGAAGATCGACAAACACTTTTAGATATTTTTCTACATGCAGAAAAATATGTTGTATTTAGTTGCTGCAATAGAGATTCTCAAGATGGCAAAGTCAAGAATATATCATTTTTAATAGAAGAGCTTTTAGAGCTGTTTGATCAAGGTTATCGTATAGAAGGACAACTTCCTTCTAAAAAAATTCGATATCAGCATAAAAGCATCGGCTTCCATAAAATGTATTTTAATGATCAAAATGTTTTTCAGAATTTTTCTATGCGAGACTATCAATTAGCTAAGCATTATTATCATTGTTTTAAAGAAAAGACGGTTTTTATTCCTGAATTTTATGAGTCTTGTTTGGATTCTCTTGTATCTACTCAAGACAAATCAGAAGTTTTTGTGAGTTTACAAGAGTTAAAAACTTTTGCTAGAAATCCACTGCAATATTATTTCAATCATGTATTGGGGATTTACTTAGAGAAAGAAAAAAAAGATCCATTGGAAAAAGAATTTACATTATCAGCCTTGGATAAAGCAATTTTTAAACGCCACAATTTAGGAGAAGATTTTAATGTCTCCTATGAAAAAGAGCAGCTTTTAGGAAATCTTCCTTTGGGTGTATTTAAAGAGATAGCAAAAGATAAGTTGCATGAGGAGGAGCTGTTGTTTTTAGAGCAGCTTAAGGTCTTCAATCTTGCACCAGAGGATATTTTTACTATAGAGCTTAGCTTGTCGTGTTCTAAACCTTATCAAAAAAGCCTTAAGTATTGGATTGTTCCTAGTTTGCAAGTTGATTTAAAAAATACTACTACTCATATTCACGGGGTATTAGAGCTTGTATCTAAATGCGGCTTGCTTGTGCAGGGTAAGTTATGCATGCAGGATGCTATAAAAATATGGCCTTTATATTTAGTGTTTTGCTTAATTATTGAAAAATACTTTCTTTCTGAGATTTCTCCTAAACTGTTATTTACTAAAGATGGTCACACAAAGAGTTGTGAATTAGATTTGGTGGTTGAAAGCTTGAAAGAGTATCTTGAGTATTATCAAAGTGCTCATCATTTTCCATCTCCTATGATCCCAGCTTGGTCAGAGGCTTTTCTTTTAAAATCCTTTGAAGATTTTGCGTCTGTTATCAAAAAAAGCTTTTCTGATTCAACAGAGTTTTTAGATGATTATCAAAGGTGGATTATAGAACATACAGAACCTTTTTGCCCTTATGCGATAACAACTTTTTGGGGTGACAGAATGCATAAGTTGTTTGAGACGCTGAAAATATGGAACAGCAAAGAGGTGAAAGATGCCTAAATTTGATGTATTAGACCCAAACTGCATAATAAGTTCCCCTTATTTTTTAGAAGCCTCTGCAGGAACCGGGAAAACATTTGCTATAGAGCATATTGTTACAAGGTTGCTATTAGATCCTGTATTACAGATACAAGGTGAAGAGCTTCTTGTTGTAACTTTTACAAGAGCTGCAACAAGGGAATTAAAAATTAGAATACGCAACAACCTTAAGCAGGCTTTGAGTAGTTTAAAAGGAGACCAGCCAGTTCTCTGGCCTTATCTTAAGTCTATAGAATCAGATGAGGCTAAAGTCTGGTCGATACGAAAGCTAGAGGAAGCTTTGAGCCTTTTTGATAGAATATCTATTTTTACAATACATGGATTTTGTCATCAAATGCTCAAAAGGTTTCCATTTGAAGCGGACATTGCTTTAGAAATTACTTTTAAGGAAACGCAAGATACAGCAAGCTTCATAGACCAAGTTTTAGATTTTTTAAGAAGCGGGTTAGAGTCAACATATTTCCATCGCTTTCAAGTAGAGAAAGTTTTCAGGAAAAATGGGTATGATATTAGTGAATTAGCGCGTCAGCTTATTTATTTAATGGAGCAAGAAGCTCTGTTCCCCGATTATTATAGTTATGAAGAAGGACTGAATCATTTTAAAGATCAAATTGACGTTTTTAGAAAAAACTTAAGGATTGATAAGGGTTTTTCAGAAGAATTCTATGAGCTGTCAAAGATATTTAATGGGTTATCTTCTAACAAGGATCAAGATAACTTTTTAAAGCAAGTGGACCTTTTAGAGCAGTGCTTAAAAGAAGAGATAAGCGAGCAGATGCTATGGGATCAATTTCTTCAGTATGATATTCTTTTTTTAGAAAAATTATCCCAAAGTTTTTTGAAAAAGAAAAGCAAGCTGACATTTGAAGATATTAAAAAAAATTACAGTCTCTTTGTTCTGAAAGAGCACTTATATCCTCTTTTAGAAGAAGCTAGAGATAGTAAAAAGATTTTACTGCGTATGGCTAAAGCTTGTAAAGAGAGTCTCTTGCAAGATCAAAAAGAAATACAGTCCCCTGATGAGATTTTAAAGTGGATGCATAGAAGCATTTCTCGTCCTTTATTTTGTCAAAAAGTACAAAAATTTTATAAAGCAGCAATTATTGATGAGTTTCAAGATACGGATCCTTTGCAGTGGGACATTTTTTATAAATTATTTTTTTATGGTAGAGCTAATTTTCCTCTTTTTTTAGTCGGGGATCCCAAACAGTCTATTTATGGGTTTAGAAACGCAGATCTACCTACTTACTTAAAGGCTTCTCGTGCATTTTTACCATCACAGCATTTGTCTTTAGACACTAATTATAGAAGTGAGCCTTTGTTAATTGAGGTGTTAAATCGGTTGTTTTCATTGTCACCAACCTGGCTTTCTGATGATAAAGCTTTTATTTATGAATTGGTTAAGGCTAGAGAGCAGACTGTTGATTCTGTTTTTGGTGATGGATACGGAAGTGTTAATTGTCTTGTTTTAGCAACAAAAAAAACTCCTAATAAGAAGGTGGAAGAAGAGTTGTTATTTTCTTTTATAGCCCAGGAAATCATAACACTTCATAAATTAGGATTTTCTTTCGGGTCTTTTGCTATTTTGATAAGAGATCGGTTTCAGGGGCAGCGTTTACAAGTTGCTTTTAAAAAAATGAAAATCCCTATTGAAGCTGATCAAATGGTAAATCTTACAGAAACAAGGGCTTTTAGTTTTTTAAGACAGCTTATTAAGGTGCTTGGTCATATTGAAGACAAAAATCAGATGCAAAAACTTTTAGCACATCCCTTATTTGGGTTTGTGCATCAAGATTTAAGATTAGCTCATTTAGACAAAAAGGTCCTTCAAGCTATTACCAAAATTAAAAATTTATTCATTCTCTACGATGAACAGGGTTTTTTAATGTTTTGGGAAGCATTTTTAAAAACTCCTTTTATAGATCCGGACAGTTCATTTGAAGAGCGTCTTGTTGCTTTGGAAGATGCTCAAGATTACTATGATTTAATGCAGCTTATAGAAAAGCTTATCGAGCAGCATCCTATATTATCTCATGGAGTTTTGGAAAATGCAATTGAACAGCTTGCTACTAGTTCTTTTGAAGAAAAAGAAGGATTTAAAAGAAGAACAAATAATGAAGAAGATGCTGTTACAATGATGACGATTCATAAGAGTAAGGGTTTGGAATTTGAGATTGTTTTTGCCTTAGGTGTTTATGTTAGATCGTCATCCGTTCCAAACTTCATCAAATGTCAAAAACAGCAAAAACTCATGATTTTGGATTTAGAAAGTGATTACCATCAAGATCTTTTAAAGAAAAAAGATGAAGAGAAAATGAGACAACTTTATGTGGCTTTAACAAGAGCTAAAAAAAGGGTATATTTTCCGGTTTGTTTTACAGAAGAAGAAGGTTTAGAGTTCGAACTTTCCCCGATTGAACTTTTTTTTAAAAGAGTAGGGCTCTCTTTATCTAAAGATAGCTTTTTACTAGCTATAGAGGCGCTTTCTATAGAGGGTTTAAGTATACGAGAAATTGTAGCATCAGATTTTACTGGGGGTTATCAGGAACAAGCCGATCCACCAGAGTTGCATTTGCCTAAAGTGTACAATAAACAATTCCCTCCTTTTTATATAGCATCCTATTCTTCTCTTCTTTCAGGACAAGGAGATAAGCCGATAGTCCCTTATCTTAAATTAGAAGACGAGCCCTTGATTCCTTCTTCTGCTTATATGGGCAATTTGTTTCATAAGATTTTAGAGAAGTTTTTTGAAAGAGGGCTTTATATACAAGGTGATAAAGAGGCTTTACGAGCTTTGGTTTTACAAGAAATGAGTAGTATTTCTTTAAAGGAGGTAGAAGAACCTATTGTTAATCTTTTAGACCAAGTGCTTAGGGTGCAACTAGAAGAAGGAGGTAGATTATTTTCTTTTAAAGATATAGAGCCGTCCAATCTTGTTACAGAAATGGAGTTTTTATTAATAGATGAAAGGCAACCTTTTAAGGGTATTGTG
>JBAWWQ010000087.1:0-6793 GCA_037146655.1 Chlamydiota bacterium
TACAAGCACAGTGTGAAACGCTCCGTTCTGCTTTATTAGAAGAGCTTGCAACAATTGATGACACAAATGAAGATTTCATGACGAAAGTTCTAGAAGATCCTTCTACATTAACAGAGCAAGAAATTCATGCTGCTATCAGAAAAGGTGTTATAGCTAACAAAATCAATCCCGTTGTTTGCGGAAGCGCTTTCAAAAATAAAGGGGTTCAACCTCTGCTTGATGCTATTGTTAACTGGATGCCATCTCCTCTAGACCGAGGCATTATTAAAGCGATGGATGTAGATAATCACGAAAAAATTATCGAACTAGCGCCTGCTGATACAAGCCCTCTCTCTGCATTAGCATTCAAAATTTTAACCGATCCTTATGTTGGAAAACTTACCTTTGTTCGTATTTATTCTGGTGTCCTAACAAAAGGGATGTCCTTAATTAATACAACAAAAGGGAAAAAAGAGCGTATTTCTAGGCTGTTAGAAATGCATGCTAACCAAAGAAAAGACAAAGATGAATTTTTCACTGGAGATATCGCTGCTTGTATTGGCTTAAAATACACAAGCACTGGAGACACTCTATGCGCAGAAAACCATCCTCTTCTGTTGGAAAAAATGGAATTTCCTGAGCCTGTGATTTCTATGGCAATTGAGCCAAAATCAAAAGGAGACCGAGAAAAGCTAGCGATGGCTTTAAGTTCCCTTTCTGAGGAAGATCCAACATTTAGAGTTTTTACAAATGAAGAAACAGGTCAGACCATTATTGCAGGAATGGGCGAGCTTCACTTAGACGTACTTAAAGACCGTATGTTTAGAGAGTTCAGCGTAGATGCAAATGTTGGAAAACCTCAAGTATCTTACAAAGAAACGATTACTATTCCAAGCAAGATCGAAACAAAATATGTTAAACAATCAGGTGGTCGTGGTCAGTATGCGCACGTATGCCTAGAAATTGAGCCAAATCCACCAGGAGAAGGCAATCAAATCCTTAATAAAGTTGTGGGTGGAGTTATTCCTAAAGAATACATTCCTGCGGTTATCAAAGGTGTTGAAGAAGGTTTAGCAACAGGTGTTCTTGCTGGTTATAATCTTGTTGATGTGAAAGTATCTATTACTTACGGTTCTTATCACGAAGTTGACTCTAATGAAATGGCCTTTAAGATTTGCGGTTCTATGGCTGTTAAAGATGCCTCAAGACAGGCTAAGCCTGTTCTTCTAGAGCCTATCATGAAGGTTGTTGTCTCAACACCTGAAGACTTTTTAGGTGATATTTTAGGAGACATCAGCAGAAGACGTGGTAAAATTATGAGCCAAAAAACACAAAAAGTGCTTGTAATTGTAGAAGCAGAAGTACCTCTAAGTGAAATGTTTGGCTACTCCACAACGCTTCGATCTCTTAGCTCAGGAAGAGCTAACTATACGATGGAGCCAGGTCACTTTGAGCGTGTTCCTGCTAAACTGCAAGAAGAAATTATGAAAAAATAAGGATGTCAAAGGGAATATATTTATGACAAAACATAGTCAACAATCCATGAAAAAGATCCGCATTAGACTTAAAGGCTATGATCAACGTATCCTAGACCGTGCTATCGCTGACATCGTGGAAACAGCTAAAAGAACAGGAGCTAGAGTCGTAGGCCCTATTCCTCTTCCTACTAAAAAAGAAATCTACACTGTTCTACGTTCACCTCACGTAGATAAAAAATCACGTGAACAATTTGAAATAAGAACACATATTCGTTTATTGGATATTTTAAATCCAACACTAGACACTATTGACAAGCTAAAGGTTCTACCTGTAGCTGCTGGTGTAGACATCAAAATTAGAGCTTAATTTTAAGCATTTAGTTTCATATGTTTTTAATCAAAAAAGGCTGATTTTTATCAGCCTTTTTTGTTTTATTAGTAATTGGGATAAGGATCATCAGAATAAATCTGTTCAAATGCTGGTGGAGAAGAAAACTTAACATACTTACCTACCACAAGACCTTTAGATACGACAAGATAATACCTACGCTGCACTATCGTCTCAGGTCCCATTAAAATCCTTTCAATGTATTCATAAATATCCGATTCTAAATCTCTTGAATGAATAGCATAAGGCTTACCATAGAGTTTTTCGACTTCTTGAATAGACATGCCAGGCTCGACTGAAGAAAACCCTTCTTTTGTCATAATAGGTTGTTTTTGACAACTTATCATACAACACATCAAAAAAAATAACCCTATTATACTCTTCATCTTACAACCCTCTTCTTATGATGGAGCGACTTTTCTCCATAATTTACCTTGAATTTGCGTACGAAAATCTTCTTTTGTAATGTACTCCGCATGCATAAAATAACTACCATCGTCAAGCAATTGATAGAGTTCAAACCCTTCAAAACCAAGAGGATTATTACGAAACTCCCAAGCAAGAAGCTCTGGTCTATAGATGCCAGTTCCCGTAACTTTACCCAAATTTTCATTTTCTAAAGAAACCTCAAACGCTTCTTCTGTAAGATTAGAAAACGAAAACATATTTTTCATAATCTCACTCACCCCTCCGATTTGAACCTCTTGAGAAGAAAGGATTAGACCATTTTTTTTAGGCTTACTAACTGTCCACCGTGTTATAAACTTTAATTCTTCATCTGCAATACTAAGCTTTACGACACCTTCACCAAGCCAAATTCCAGCTGTTAACACAAAATGTGCACTACCCTTTGTCATCAGATCATCCTTAATTTGTTGAATATCTTATTATTTAAAACATGTATCTTCTGACATACACGCTTTGTAAAATTCCAAAAGCTGCCATAGTAGCCATTACTGATGACCCTCCATAAGAAATCAAAAGCAAAGGGACCCCGGTAATCGGCAACAAACCACACATCATCCCTACATTTACTATTACATGAATCGCTAAATAAACCGCTATACCTGAAGATAAAAGGCGACCAAAAAGATCTTTAGCAAGCGCTGTCACCTGAAAACTAAAATAAATAAGGCCAAAAAACATCACTAAAATAGCAAATCCTCCTATAAACCCAAACTGCTCTGTTAAAGCTGGAAACACGGAGTCTGTCTCAGCAAACGGAAGCCAATGCTTGCCAGTATATTCAGATTCACCCCATCCACTCCCCGTTAATCCCCCAAGAGCAATAGCGATTTGAGCAGCTGTCTGATGATACGTATGGGGATTTAATCTCTCATATTGATATTCTTTCATCACAGTTAACATAGCGGGTTTCAGTTTTTCATGAGGGATAACTCCTAAAAACATCGCCACCACAAAACCAAGCAATGCCAGTCCGCCAAGCCCCATCATCATAACAACACGTTTATGTACCCCACCAAAATAAAGCATTACAGCGGTAATTGGTAAAAGAACAAGACCTGTTCCAAGATCTGGTTGCTTAACAATTAACAAAAAAGGAAGAAGGACTATAAGTGCTGCCTGCATAAGAGTAGAAAATCTATGCATCTGGTCTGCTTTTTTTTCTAAAAAAAAACTCAGAGTAATCACAAGGACAACCTTGGCATATTCAGATACTTGCAAACCCATACCAGGTAATCTGTACCACCTACGCACATTTTGAATAGGCTCTGTAAAAAAAAGCCCTATCAATAAAACAATAATCCCTAGGTAAAGAAAGGGACACAAACGGCGAAGCTTTCTATAGTCTGAATAACTTAAAGCAAAAAACACCCCCCATCCCAAGAGAAAATATCCCATTTGCCGCATAACAAGTGGTGTAAAAAACACCTTTTCCTCCCAATAATGGGGAGCTTGGGCTGTTGAAGCAATCACAAGTAAACTTAAAATCATTAAGATCAAAAGCAAGGGCAAAACCCGAAAATCTAACCTTCTAACGTAGAGCGAATATTGCATAGCGATGTCTTTAAAAACCTTAAGGAGGTGGTGTTTAACTAAGAAATTGTATTATAATAATTCCTTTTTTCTTCATACAATACAAGGCCTTTATGTCGCTAGATTTACCTATTTTAATGCATCATTATGAAAGATTAGATTCGACAAGCACTTGGGCTAGATTCCATTATACAGAGCACAATATAAAAAGATTAAATCTTGTGACCGCCTCCGAACAAACTCATGGTAAAGGAAGCCATGGCAAATCATGGTCTTCCCCAAAAGATATGAACATCTATGCAACCTTCTTTTTTAGCACTCCCCACTCCTCTCTGAATTTATGTAACTTAGCACAAATACTGAGCTTAACTATTGCAAGGCATTTAACAACTCTTGGATTTAACCCCACAATCAAGTGGCCCAATGATCTTTTTTTAGACAATGCTAAAATAGGAGGAATCCTTTGTGAAATCCTTCCTATCAAGGATCAATTCCTTGTAATTTTAGGATTTGGGCTAAACGTCAATATGCCAAAATCTCTTTGTCAAGAAATTGATCAGCCTACAACATCCCTTTTCATTGCAAATGGTCAACCACTAGATACGCAAAAGCTCGTAAAAGATCTTGCAGAAGCCTTCCAAAAAGATTTGCTCATTTATCTAAAAAAAGATTTTGCTTATTTTGCTCAAGAATATAACTCCTACATGATCTATCGTAATAAGCCAGTATTTTTTCAAAACACCTACCTTGGCTTATCAAAACAGGTTAATACAAAAGGCGAATTAGAAATTTTAACACCCCAAAACACTTTAGCAGCTATTTCAAATGGCTCCATAAAAATACACCATTAACTATCGGCTTAAGAAAAAATTTCTTCTTTTTTAACCTGAAAAGGAGCGGCATCATAAAAAAGCTCAAGCTTTATAATCAGACCTTTTTGAAAATTCATAAGCGTTGCTGCACGAAAAGATCCAATAGGTTCAGGACAATCCATATCATAGGCCAGCATCGCCTGAGTCTCAGAACTAAATGTTGAACGTATAGTGATTTTTTTCAAAAAAGAAGAAAACCCCTTTGCTGCCGCTAAAACAGCCTCCTTCCCTTTCACTTCTGCTAAAGGCCCTATAAAAACAATATCTGGATGCAAATATTTTTCTAATCGTCCCATGTCTTTTGCTTCCATTGCCTTATAATAGGCCACGCCTATCTCTGCATTATTTTGACGCATAATCCATTCCTTTGATATTTTTTTGACTTTATATATTGAATATAGTAAACTACATCCAATATGTCAAATGCAAAAAAAAGAATATACAATTCTGAAACAAGGGTAGAACAAGCCTCTTTAACTAGAAGCAAAATTCTTGATTGTGCAAAAAAACTGTTCCATAAAGAAGGGTTTGAAGCAGTCACAATTGATGCCTTAGCTAAAGCTGCAGATGTTTCTACCTCTACGATTTATTCCCTATTTCAGTCTAAACGAGGTGTTTTAAAAGCCTTGATGGATGAAGCTCTACCAGAACATCAACGTGAAGCTTTAGTAAAAGAAGTTAACCTACAAAACCCTGTGAAAGACCGCATTGCAATAGCCGCTAAAATTGCTCGACAAATGTATGATGCTGAAAGGAATCAAATGATGCTTTTCCAGGGTGCGTCTGTTGTAGCTCCAGAGTTTAAAGAACTTGAAAAAGAACGAGAAGATCGTCGTTATCTACGACAAGAAGAAACTATTGCCATGATGATTGAGGAAAAATCCCTAATGCCGGGCCTTAGCTTTACTAAAGCTCGTGATATATTATGGGCTTTTACTGGACGTGACTTGTATCGAATGCTTGTTATTGAACAACAGTGGTCGTCAGATGAATACGAAAAATGGTTAAGTGATTTGTTAGTAAAAACACTCGTCTTTAATGACACAAACTCCTAAGTCGTTGGTTTATTTATGTCTCAAAATCGCTTAATAAGATGGCTGCAAAACACACTTCACCATTGCTATCCTAAATGCTCTAGAGTTCATCCTCTTAATAACTTTCCTTCTCATGGACAAAGAAAATGGTTTGTCAAAAGAGATGACGAATTAAGTTTTGGCATTAGTGGATCCAAATATAGAAAATATGCCTCACTTATCCCCTATCTACTTAAAGAAAAAATCGATCATGTGCTCCTAGTCGGCAGCGCCTACTCCAACCACCTTGTAGGAATTTTACAACTTCTCAATGAAGAAACCATTCAATCCACACTCTATCTTTCAGAAACCCACGATCAACTATTACAAGGCAATAGGGCTCTTATCCAACTTCTTATCGGAAATGGTCAAGTACATAATCTCTCTAAAGAGCAGTGGAAACATAAAGACACTCTTATCCCCTCTCACCTTGATGCTTCTTCCATCTACATCCCAGAAGGGGCGGATATGCTGCCAGCATTACCCGGGGCTCTTTCTTTAGCAGAGGATCTATCTCGTAATCAAATTGACAATCAGATCTATTTTGATCATATCTTTATCGACGCAGGAACTGGCTTATCTGCTATAGGATTACTCCTAGGCATCCCTTTTTTTGCAATAAAAGCCCATGTACATATTATCTTAATGGCAGAAAATGCTGATCTATTTAAACAAAAATTATTAGGGTATAAAGCCTATTTAGAAGGTCTACTACAAACCACCCTCTACTTACCTAGCTTTTCTTTATATAACTCTTCTATTGGAAAAGCCTTTGGATCAACTCCTAAAACCATTTTTAAAGAAATACAAACGCTTGCCATAGAAGAAGGTATTTTGACAGATCCTATCTATAGCGCAAAACTTTTTTATAGCGCTAAAGACATAGCCGCACATTTAGACTTAAAAGGAAATCTTCTTTGCATACACTCTGGAGGAGGGCTTACCTTAAGTGGTTTTTTAGATAAGCTCTGATATCTAAGAAAGCTTTAGAACACTCATATCAGG
>JBAWWQ010000088.1:0-6729 GCA_037146655.1 Chlamydiota bacterium
TATTTTATATTTGGGCTTCTTAAAAGTCATAGAGTAAACAAGGTAGGGTTTTTATAGGTAAGAGGTTTTAACGAGGTTGCTTTTGCCTTCAAGAAAAAATCAATTCTTTTAAAGTTTGTATCCATAAAGGATGTTCATTGAGTCCTTCCATCAGAGTAAGGCTTTTCCCTCCGCTGTTTTGGAAAAGGTGTTGATATTCAATCCCGATTTCATGGAGTGTTTCTAGGCAGTCGCATACAAATGCAGGACACATGACCAAAACCTTTTTATGTCCATGACTTGGAAGCTTTTCAATGATATCTGCTGTAGATGGACCGAGCCAAGGATCTTTTCCTAGTCGAGATTGAAAGCAGATTGTGTAACGATCTTGGCTTAAACTTAAAGATGAGGCAATCTTTTTAGCTGTTGTATGACATTGGGCGCTATAGCATTGCCTATTTTTAAAAGATAAATTTTGGCAACAATCTAACTGCTTTAAACAGCATTTATAAGGATCAGCTTTTTTAATATGACGCTCTGGAAGTCCATGAAAACTCATAAGGATATGGTCATAAGAGTTCACATCATAGGAACTTGCTATCGAGACAAAAGTTTCAATAAGCCTTGGATGATCATAAAATGAGTTAATGACCTTAAGTTCTGGAATGACATTCCACTTAGAGAGAAGCTTAAAAAGCTTTTCATAAATAGAGCCTGTTGTTGCAGAGGCATATTGAGGAAACAAGGGAATAACGATTAGTTTTTTTAAAGCTTGGTTTTGTAAGTTTTTTAAAGCCTGCTCAATGGAAGGTTGCTGATAACGCATCCCTATTTCAATTGCAAACTCATCACCCATAAGCATTTGGAGTTTAGCTTGGGCTTTTTGAGTATATTTAAGTAGGGGCGCTCCATCTGGTGTCCAGATTTCCTTATAAGATTTAGCGGATGTTTTATAGCGTAGGGGAATAATGATTCCTTTTACAAGCAGATGCCTTATTAAAAAGGGCAGATCAATCACTCTAGGATCTGAAAGAAATTCATTCAAATAAACGCGAACATCTTTGGGTTGATAAGAGAGTGGGGTACCTAAGTTAATGAGCAGAACACCAGTTTTTTCCATTAGAAACCTTTCATTAGGCCCCCATCACAAGCGATAGCTTGACCTGTGATGTAGGAGGCTTGTTTTGAACCTAAAAAGACGGCAAGAGCAGCTAGCTCTTCGGGCTCGCCTAGTCGTTTATTGGGAATACCTTGAGCAATCTCATCAACATTATGAAAACGGTCAAGAAGCATAGCTGTTTTAATAAAACCTGGTAGCAATGCGTTGACAGTGATGTTATAGGGAGCCATTTCTTGGCTAAGAGATTTCATCATGCCAAGTAGTCCTGCTCGCAATGAAGAAGAGATGGTTAATTGAGGGGAAGGTTCTTTAGCAACTACGGAAGTGTTTAAGATGATACGCCCAAATTTCTGTTGCTTCATCGGATGCAGCGCTTCTAAAATCGACTCTACGGCGCTCATAAAAACTGCCTGAAAACTTTTTCGCCAGTCTTCAAGAGAAGTTTGCATAAATAGCTGCTTTGGAGGATTGACTGTATTTGTAACAAGGATATCGAGACCTCCTAGCTTTTCTATGACTTGCCACACTAAAGAAGTCCCAGCACCTTCTTGAAAAGCATCACATACAAAGCCTGTAGCTTTTTCGATTTCATGAGCTGCTTTTGTGATTTTTTCAAGATTGCTAGACGAGATTGCGACAATAGCCCCTTCTTTAGCATACGCTTTAGCTATAGCAAATCCAATTCCTGTAGAGGCACCTTGCACAAGAATCCGTTTCCCTTTTAAATCATAATCCATAAGTTAACCTTTAGTATTTTTGCTAACTGTACTTTAATACTACAAGTTTGGAAAAAAAGACGAGCTATTCTTGAGAGGAAGGAGGGGCTTTTCTTAATTTTTTTTTGACCCCATGTGTTTTTTTCTCTTCTAACATCTTTTCCTTTTGCTTTCTTGTTCTTCGTTTTTTTTGTCGTCGAACTTTTTCAAATTCTTGCTGCTTTTTAGATTCTTCTTTATTATGCATAAATTCAATGCGTTCGCAGAGTTCTCTTCTTGCCAGAAAACGATTTTTTGTTCTTGATCTGTCTTGTTGGCATTTGATTTCAATTCCTGTAGGGATGTGTTTTAAATAGACACAAGAAGAGGTTTTGTTGACCTTTTGTCCTCCTTTACCAGATCCCAAAATAAATTTTTCAATAAGATCGTTTTCAGTAATATTTAGATAAGCCATCCGTTTTTCAAGCTCATCGATTTTTTCTTTACTTAATGTCATAACTTAAACCCTTTTTTTTTATCATAGAACGAAAGTAAAAAATAGACAAAATAAATTCCTTTTGGATTAACATGAGTATATTAAAGCGCAAGTTGAGTTTTTAAATAAGATAGGTGGTTATGGATCAGTTCAATCATGTTATGCAGAAGCTTGCAAGTCATGATTTAAGTTGGGTTTTTCATTTTGCTCAAAAATATGTATGGGCTTTAGAGCTTGTTATTGTACTTGTCGTTACGCTCTTTGTTTATTATGGTCTAAAGTTTGTCTACCAGAGAGTTCACTCAAGACTTTTAATCCATAAAAGATATTGGGAATGTGCCATTTTAGAAGCACTCTATAAACCAGTGATTTGTTTAGTATGGCTTTTGGGCCTTACACTTGCATTAGATTTAGCGTTTGGATCGATTGAACAAACAATTCCATTTTTGAGTGTTGCTCTTATTAGAAAAGTTGGAACGATTCTTTTGTTTGTTTGGTTCATGATTGCATTTATTCAAGAAATAGAAAAAGTGCTTTTCATCGGGCATGATCATCACCATTTGGATAGAACCACAATTCGAGCAATTGGACAGGTTCTTCGTGTGATTGTCATTGTGGCAAGTGTTTTTATTATTGTACAACTCACTTTAGGTATCGGGGCTTCTGCAATCTTGGCTTTTGCAGGTGGTGGTAGCTTTATTTTGGGTTGGGCTGCAAAAGATATGCTGGCAAATATTTTTGGTGGATTCATGATCTTTTTAGATCGCCCATTTGCTATTGGAGATAAAATTTGCTCGATAGATAAAAGTATTGAAGGATATGTAGAGCATATAGGGTGGAGACTTACACGTATTAGAAATCTAGAAAAAACCCCTATCTATATTCCCAATGCATTTTTTTCTAATATGAGCATAGAAAATCCATCAAGGATGTCTCATAGAAGAATTTATATGCCATTTGGCCTTAGATATTGTGACGCAGACAAAATGCCTAAAATTCTTGAAGATATTACAAAAATGCTCAAATCTCATAAAGATCTAGATCCTCAAGAAGTGATGCACATTAACTTTTTTAATTTTGGAACGATGGCTCTTGAAATTCTTTTAGATACCTATACAAAGACAATTGATCTCCAAACTTTTTTTCATGTAAGACAAGATGTTCTTCTTAAAGTTTTATCTATTATAGAAGCAAACGGAGCCGCTTGCGCTGTTCCTATCACAGAAGGGAAGTTAACTGTCCAGTTAGAGAAGTAGAGCTGGAAGAAAAGACGGTTTTTTGTTTATACTACCTCCTCCTACTTAAGAGAGGTTGTATGAAATTTGGTTACTTAATAGCTTTTTTTGTTACTATAGGCTCTATTGTTTACTCAGAAGAGTCTGAGCAAGAACCCCAGCCTCTTGTAGAAGTGTTTAAAGAAGATTCTGAACTGTCTTTACAGCAAGATCAAATAACAGAAAAAAGCTCTCATTTTTATTTTAAGATTGGGACATCTATTGCTTACCAAGTAGTAGGCTTTGGAGGTAGATTTAGAGATCTTCATGCAGGGTATGGACATGATTTGAGCTTCAATATTAAGGCCATACCTTTTATATCTACTAAGTATATATTTCCTTCACTTGAATATACTTGGCTAATGTATGATAACCCTTTTACAGATACTTATAAATATTCTGGGATTGGGTTGGAAATCGGCGCAGTACTATCAAAGCATAGCAAACTTATTCCTATACCGAATCCTAAAATAGTATGGGGCAAAGAATATCCAAATGGAAAATTTTCACAATGGTCGCTTAATATCATACCTACCATAGTGTTTGGGCTTTTAGTATTAAAAGTTGTTGAAGAGAAGACTAACTATATACACTATCCATTAGTACCCTTAAGCTGTATGTTTGAATACTCATTTGGATTTTAAAGGTCATTTAAGCAGGGCAATCGCATGAAGATTTTTCTATAAAGTCATAGCGATACCTAATAGCTTTAATCTGTATTCAGCATTTAATGCGGCAGCCGTACGTTTTTTATTTGTGCTTAACTTTTTAGGCTTATCTAACTTTATCATATTTTGAACAGATCTTCTTATAATAGACAGATTTTTAGCTCCATGATCTTTCCTTACACGACAATTATTCTCTCTATAAATTACATCTAAAATATGATGTAATTTATTCTCGATACCCCAGTGACTTCTAATTGCTTTGCCAAGATGCTCAGCTTGCGCTTCTTTACTGGAGATATAAAATCGACATTCTACAGAAGTTTTGCCATCTATTACTCGTGTACTTCTAATACAACAAATACTCTTAAGATCTTTCCATTGAGAGTATTGTGGTAACCATTCAAGGCTGCTTGTAGCCCACACCTCCCTTTTTTCATGACGATTTCTAGATTTCTCTTCAGATACAAAATAGTCACACAAACATTCTGCCGCCCATTCGTCTTGATCCATTGCTAATACCTGATGAAAAAAATTCTCAGCCTCAGGAAAAAACGTTCCTTGATTAGCCTTTAAACCAAGAATATAATCAGCATTTTTAATTCTGATTATTTCAACAACCTCTTTATGACATCCGCCTGCATCAATTGTCACTGTAGTCTCTTCTAAATCTAATAACTGTAAAATTGCTTTAATGCCTTTAAGCTCTTTGCCTTTACCACTTGTCTTAAGCTGCCCAAGAATCATCTCATTATCTGCAGCAAATGCACTAACCATATGAATTGCATCTAACTCTGATTCTCGGTCTCCTGATCCTCTTAATGTTTTGCCATCAATAGCTACAACACCTTGAACCTTTCCAACAAGACTTTGAGTCCATTCAATAAAACATTTTTCCATGATATCAGGATCAAGAAATCTAAAGAACCTATTGTAAGTATCATGTGAAGGTGCTCCTTCTAAACAGATACCTAGAGGTTGCAACCAGGTTAACTGAGCTTCTGTCCACATACTTACATCTTCCCAATCTTCATAACTACAAAGTATGGCTAGGATTGCTGTGCTAATGATATCTGATACGGTGTAAAGGTGATTTCTTGATTTTCTTGGATCAGGAACAATTGAAAAAATTGCATAAATTTAGACTCTTCGATTTTTGTAGCCATTATAGCACCTCCTTAAAAAGCGTATAAAGCTTCAAAAAATCTTATATAGAGTCAAGAAAATTCTTCATGCGATTGCCCTGGTCATTTAAGCTCTAATTTCTAATAAACATAAGATTTCTTTCTTTGCCGCTTGTGCTGTTCTTATCACAGAAGGGAAGTTAACTGTCCAGCTAGAGAAGTAGAGTTGGAAGAAAAGAGGTTTTTTTTGTTTATAATACTTCTTCTAAACGTTCTCCTGAGAAAATTAAATAAGGTTATTAGAAGTTATTTTTCGAGGAGTAGGGCAATTGTTAAAAAAGATCAGCATGTGTTCCTGTACGGACAAGAGTGAGAATAGTTTGACTCTTTAAGTAAATGAGTAGCCAGTCAGGTTCTATGTGGCATTCTCGGTGGTCTTTGTAGTTGCCTGAAAGAAAGTGATCTCGGTGGTTTTCAAGAAGAGGATGTTCCTTTAATAGAAGGTCAACGATTTTTTCTAATTTACCGAGATCTTTACCTCTTTTTTTAGACAATTTAAGGTCTTTTTTAAACTGGTTCGTATAGTCTAGTTCTAACATTAGATTCCAAGTTGCTCATAAAGATCTGCAATATTTTTAGCCTTTGTTGTTTTTCCTTTTCTAGCATCACTCATGGCTTGACGTGTTTTTGCATTAGGTTGTTTTTCAGGATGAATTTTTTCTCGGATGCAATCTATCACAAAGTCTTTTAAGGTCATCCCTTCAGCTGAAGCCAAAACTTTAATACGCTTATGGTCTTTCACAGAGATATCTATAGACATTCTAGTGGTTTTTGAAATGGTCTTTTCAGGCATAAATTCCCTCTTTTGTTAAAGAATTATATCAAAATTTACTTATTTACTCAAATACTTAAAAAGTAAACTTAATTTTTTAAATTTTGCAATATAAGAAAATGCTGAACTAGCTTATAACACGGTGCAGGACTTCTCAAAATCCCACCTTGAAATTTTTTAATCCCCTTGTTGCACTTCAAATGGGAATTTGCGAAAACATAAGGTTTAAGCTCTTTATTATTAGAGGTTTTTGGTATTTAGTGTATTGCAATCCATTTAATAGTGTGTTATATATGGAATATAATCCTTTTGGAGGCTTTATATGAGATAAAAAAATTTTGAGCTCAGTCAGCAGTTTTTAAAAATTAAGAACTCGCCTTATTGTAGATATTTTATAAAAACAGTCAAATTAGCCCACCGAATGTCAATGATTGCAGGACAGGGGGGTGTTGGCAAAACAACGACTTTAGTCCAGTTCTAAAGCTTCTATGCAGCTTTGACATCCTCCTCTCCCTAAAGGACTGACTATTACCCACAAGTAACA
>JBAWWQ010000089.1:0-6720 GCA_037146655.1 Chlamydiota bacterium
ATTGCAGCTGCTTGTATATTAGTTGCAGTATTAACTGCATAAATTTTATATTGATGAGGGATCTGCCGAGAGATTTATTGCAGCTGCTTGTATATTAGTTGCAGTATTAACTGCATAAATTTTATATTGATGAGGGATCTGCCGAGAGATTTATTGCAGCTGCTTGTATATTAGTTGCAGTATTAACTGCATAAATTTTATATTGATTATTTCCACTACCAAAATAAACCTTAGATCCATCTGTAGTAAAAGCAACACTTTGAATATTACTAATTGTTTGATTAACAATTGTGGTAACGTTATTTGTTGAAGTAGTAATAACAAAAAAATTATTTGCCCCACTAGCATTACCAATATAAGCTTTAGTTACACCTGCAATTGAGGCTATTGCAATTCCCGATTGAGTCCCTCCTGTAGTAATAGGAGTATTAGTCCTTGCATTTACAGCCAATGTTGCAGTATCGATGACATAAACCTTATAGCCCTGAGCCGCGGTTACATAAATTTCAGCTCCATCAGGGGTAATAGCAATATTTCTCGGAAATCCAGAATTTGTAACTACACTAATTGTGTCCGTTACAGTATCTGTTTTTGTATCAATTACATAAACATTACCAAGATTACCAAATTGTGGAGTACCCACCACGTAAACTTTAGTACCATCTGGATGTGCAACAGCCCCATAAAGATACATAGTACCTGTTACATTAATCGTGGTAAGTATGCTATCACTTGCTGTATCAATAACAGTCACTTTGCCATTAGTATTCGTAACATAGGCTTTTTCTAAAGCGTGTATATTAAGACAACAGAACCATAAAGCAGCAAAACTCAATCGCAAAAAAATCGATCCTATATCCTTATACCTAAAAGGTTTTATATGCATTTTTTCTCCATTCAAGACTGTATATAAAATTTTTCAATAAAGCTTCAGTGTGATTTATTTTTTTTAAAAAATAAAGCGAATTTTTATGGTTAATTCATCCACATAAAATCCACAAAAAATCTACTTGCTCTAAATTGCTATTTAAGATAAAAATCTTGTGTTTTCCTATGGCGATCGTAGCTCAGTTGGTTAGAGCACTGGATTGTGGTTCCAGATGTCGCGGGTTCGAGCCCCGTCGTTCGCCCATTTTCTTAATATCTCCTCTCTTTTTCTAACAATTAATTTCTAAAATGTGGTATTACATTGAATAAAAGCCTGTAACTACTATGCCGCCAAAAGATTTGTTTTCTGAAGACTCTGCCCCTAAAATCAAACACCCTGAGATCAAGGGGTTGCTTGTTTTAAGTGGCTCACTTGTTCTCCTTGTTGCCTTGCTAAGTTTTGTTCATGGGTCACCTGAAAAAAATTTCTTAGGCCTACTTGGTTATTTTATGGCTCTTGGAAACCTATGGCTTTTTGGCCTTAGCTCTTATTTACTTATCCTTTACACAAGTTGGATCGGATGGAGACTACTTTATTCAGAAAAAGTCCCTTTATTTCGACTACGTACTCTTTATTTTTCCTTTTTACTGCTTTCTTTGAACTTACTTTTAAATGTCTATGCAGAACACCAAGGTGTAACAAACCCTCTTTTACAATCTCATGTATTTTCTGAAACACTCAGTTTTAAAAAACCTTTTGTCCATAAAATAGTCAGATACAATCTAGGTGGCGTCCCTCTTTACTACTTTTATAAAGATCTACCTATTTATCATCTGAAAAATCTCCTTAGTCCGATCGGAACAACTCTCACTTTTTCTATCACCGCCATTATGTCATTCATCCTCCTTACAGGAATGAGCCTTATTAAATTGGCAAAAACAGGCAAACAAACCCTTCTAGAAATCAAAGCATTTTTCCTAAGAGTCACTAAAGGATTTAAACCAGAGCCTTTAAAAACCCTTACCAAAACCACCTCCTACAACAAAATAGAAGAACTTTTATCTAAATCTAGCCAAACACCTGCTAAACCTTTATGGAACCTTACTGCTAAATTAAAAAAACCACCTATTGAAAAACCCCTTGATTTAGAACTTCCACAAGAAGATCCTCTATTAGATGAAGAAGAAATTTTATCTTCACTCGATGAAGAAATCCCCCTACCGAAAGAACCTCAAAAAAAAAAGTACAACCTGAGTCTAACAACCCCTGTCACAATTAAAAAAAACCCAAGCTACAAGCTCCCTTCTGCTTCTCTTTTAACAAGTGCCAAAAAAATCGACAAACCTACTTTAAAAAGAGATTTAAGAAAACAAGCTGAAATCTTAGAAGAAACCCTATCTAGTTTCGGGATCGAAGCAAAAGTTGGAGAGATTAACTGTGGTCCAACTATTACCTCTTTTGAAGTCCACCCAGCAATAGGGGTAAAAGTACAAAAAATTAAGGCTTTAGAAAATGATATCGCTCTAAATTTACAAGCCAAATCCATTAGAATCATCGCTCCAATTCCTGGAAAAGCCGTTGTCGGTGTCGAAATACCCTCTCTCTATCCACAAGAAGTAGGATTTAAAGAGATGCTTATGAACTATCAAAGACAAAGGCGTAAATTTATCATTCCTGTTCTCATTGGAAAAACCGTATCTGGCGAAGATGTTACCTGCGATCTTACAAAAATGCCCCACTGCATTATCGCAGGAGCGACAGGATCTGGAAAATCTGTCTGTATCAACACAATTGTTATGTCCATCTTAATGAATGGTTCACCAGATGATATTAAACTCTTACTTATCGATCCTAAAAAAGTTGAGCTTAGCGCCTACTCAAACCTCCCCCACATGATAGCTCCCGTCATTACAGAACCGCATGGAGCCTATGCTGCACTTCAGTGGCTCGTTAAAGAAATGCAAAGCCGCTATGAAGTGCTAAAACTTTTAGGGATGAGAAACATCACCTCTTTTAATGACAGAACATCTGATAAAGCTTTAGAAGAAAGCCTGTCTATCCCTGTTCCTGATAAAATGTTTTATATTGTCGCTATCATCGATGAGTTCGCAGATCTTATCATGGCATCAAGTACCGATCTAGAAACTCCGATTGCTCGTATCGCCCAGATGGCAAGAGCCGTAGGGATCCACCTTATTTTAGCAACCCAGCGCCCCTCAAGAGAGGTCATCACAGGTCTTATCAAAGCTAACTTTCCTACAAGGATAGCTTTCAAAGTTTCTTCAAGAATCAACAGCCAAATCATTTTAGATGAAAATGGCGCTGAATCTTTACTTGGTAACGGAGATCTACTCTTCATGCCTCCTGGATCTTCTCAACTAACTCGGGCTCAAGGTTCTTATATCTGCGATGCTGATATCAATAAAATTATCGATTTCAACTGCAAACAAGCCCCTTCTAATTATCTTATTAAATCTTTTGATCAAATGGCAAAAGATGCACTTTTCGATTCCACTGAAGAGGGCGGAGCAAAAGATAGCCTCTACGAAAATGCCCGATCTGTTGTCATTACCTCTCGTAATGCCTCAACAACATTTTTACAACGTAAACTAAAAATAGGTTACGCAAGAGCCGCAAGTCTTATGGATGAATTAGAAGAAAATGGTGTCATAGGACCACAAGATGGGAGCAAAGCTCGCAAAGTTCTAGCAAACAGCCTAGATGATTTGTCATTTTAAATATCTCACTTAATGCACAAGGTAAGCATCTGTGAAAATATTTACGCTTTAAAATCCAATTGTTAGGTTAAGGATCCAATGGTCTAAAAGAAATCCTGATCTTCTGTGACCCTTAAGAAGAGACTCTTTCACCTTCCATTCATGATGAGCCTTTTGCTCCATCATCCACTCCACATTCAAATGACGATCTTTTTCCAGTTTCTTCTCCCACATGCATCCCAACGAATATTTAAAAGTCCCTGTAAAAACATCCGTCGTATTCATATACATAAGCTCTCTATAACGAAACTCCTCACCAGAATCTAGCTGTGTTACCCATTTTTCAAAAAGACCAATTTTTCCAAGTATTTTAAAATGAGGATGAAGACGTAATGAACTTGCAACCACTTCACTTGCTTCAAAACCATCAACAATTTCCAACTCTCTTGCTCGAAAATTTAATAAAGGATTAGGTCTCTCACCTTGTGTAACCCTTACCTTCTTATACTTTACATTCACCTTCATCCCAATTTGAGGAGGAATGCTATAAGCTATATCTATAAGTTTTAAGGCTTGTTGCATCGGAGTTTTTTGCAAAAAAAGAGTGGCTATTTTCTTATGCGTTACCTCGACTTCTTTCGGATGCGCAAGTAAACTCATCATAAAAACAACATAACTCTGAAGAGGTGGCGTTAAAGAGAGCGGGATATCTTTATTATCAATCCCATAACAAAAACACCTACTCAAAATTCCACATCCTAACCAGATTACTCCTACCCAGCGCATACTCTTCTCATATTATGCTTATTATTTTTATCCATACACCGCCTTATACTCAAATAGCAAGATAAGGATTTATTGCATCCGACGTAATAATTTGTTATATATAAAAAAAAGAGCTTAATCACAAAAACCACGGAAACATCATCGAAAAAAAAAGAATCCTTATAGCTGATCCATCTTCGATTGCATTAAGAGAAATTTTTCAATCACCTGAAGCGCAAAATTATGATATCCAAACAGTTGATAATGGACCCTCTTGTATTGAATTATTAGAATCTTTTAAACCACATCTTCTTTGTGTAGAGCTTCTTTTACCTAAAATGCATGGAATTGAAATTCTAAAATTTCTAAAGACCGATCCTGCCTACCAAAATACAGGGGTCATCATAACCTCATCACTACCGATGATTCAAAACTACAATGCTGCTGTTGAACTTGGGGTTAACTACTTTCTAAATAAACCTTTCTCTAACGGGGAATTTTTCTACCTTGTAGGTAAATATTTCGAAGGCACTCTATCTCCAGCTCCTTTTAAAAACGAGATGCCCCACTTTGAAGGATCGACTTGCTTTAACCCTATTGTTGACTCCTCCTCTTATATCAAATTCTGGGGAACAAGGGGTTCATCCCCTGTATCTGGTGCCAAATATATTAAATATGGTGGAAACACCTCCTGCTTAGAAATTCGACATCACGACACTCTCATCATCCTTGATGCTGGATCTGGCATTCGAGAACTTGGTGAAACCCTAAATATGCAAAAACCTCAAAAGTTCTCTCTACTTATTGGCCATACCCATTGGGATCATATTATAGGTTTTCCATTTTTTGGCCCTGTTTATAATAAAAACTGCTCTATCGACGTCTTATCACCTATTGGATATCAAAAAGAAGCAGAAGAGCTATTTAATGATATGCTCTCTTTTGGTTATTCCCCAGTACGCCTTGAGGAAATGTTTGCCAATCTATCTTTTAACGAACTACGAGATGGTAGTGTTTTACGCTTTGGAGATATCACCATTTGCTGCCACTATGCTCATCACCCAGGGCCAACACTTTGCTTTAAAATTATCTCTCCAACAAAAACTATCGGCTATGTAACAGACAATGAATTATTACTTGGTTATCATGGATCTCCTCAGGCAATTGGTAGAGATCATTACCTTTTAGAACCACATTTAAATTTAATCTCTTTTTTAGAAGATTGTCACGTCCTCATTCATGAAGCGCAGTACTCTCCCCAAGAATACTACTCAAAAGTAGGATGGGGCCATTCCTCCGTATCGAATGCTGTTGCCTTAATTAAACATCTGAAAAAATGCCAAGAATGGATCGTCACTCACCATGACCCTACACACTCAGATGAAGACCTTATGAAAAAAGCACAATTACACCAGCATCTACTTCGCGAATCCAACCTTAACATCCACTTTAAAATGGCCTATGATGGGATGGTATATCCTCTTTAAAAAAAACTTGGTTCACTGATTTTATCTTGATAAGCAATGGTAATAGATATCTGCTCTAAATAATCTTTAAGAGATTCTTGCGATTTTTTTAATGCTACTTCAGGATGATTACACTCTTGTGACAGGTGTGCTAAATACACTTTTTTTAGCTGCTTATGATAAATATCTCTTAAAAGCTGAGCACAACTTTCATTAGATAAATGCCCTTGACGTCCCAAAACCCTTTGCTTATACATCGGAGGTCTAGAACAAGCATGTACCATCGAAGGCTCATGATTGGATTCTATATAAAGGTAATGACAGTTTTGTAAATGATTTTTTACAAGAGATGTAGCAAACCCTAAATCTGTACAAATGCCAATTTTTATCCCTTCAATGACAGCAATAAGAGCAATAGGATCTACTGTATCATGCTGTATACTGAAAGGATGAAAAGCTATATCCCCAAATGAAAAAGACTCTCCTGTTGAGAAAATTTTAAATTTGGGCTGAATATGTAAAATATCGCAGATGGCTTGCGCAGTATCTCGATTAGCTAAGATAGGGATATTTGTTTGCTTACACAAGACATCCAACCCTCGAATGTGATCACTATGTTCATGTGTAATAATAATCGCATCAATTTCTTCAAGCTTAACATGAATTTCTGCTAAGCGCTCTTTGATTTGTTTTACACTAAGTCCTGCATCAATCAAAACTTTTGTCGAGTCTGTTCCAAGAAACAAACAATTTCCTTTCGATCCTGAAGCCAATGGACAAAATAACCGCATACTTACATCAATAATTTATTTCGGGCAAGAATACTTGACATCCTCCTCTCCCTAAAGGAAGAGGATTTCTACGGCGCCCAACTTGGTTATCGAAGGGTAGCTTCGGAGGGTAC
>JBAWWQ010000090.1:0-6717 GCA_037146655.1 Chlamydiota bacterium
CTTATAAAGGACAATATCTTTCTGAAATACAGGCTAGAAACATTTTAAACGAAGCAGGTATAGTAGTTCCTTCGAGGCCAAAAGGTATACCCGAAAACTTTAAAATAAAAATTTCAGATAAGGGGGCTGGTATTGAGTATATCCATCCAATAAATATGCATATTCGAGTAAGAGTTATGTCAGGAAAACCACATAGCCTTAATGGGTATCAACAAAAACCTTATGTAATATATAAAAAAAATGGCAATACAGTGAATAAATTTGGTGATATAGTAAACCCCCAATCTGAAGCTGCGCATATCCCATTCGATGAATTTATATACATAGGCAATTAAATAAAATGCTTACTGAAGAAAATAAAAAAGATATAATAAATGCATTTATTAATGTTTTTATTAGAATTAGAGATGTAGACTATCAAAAACGCATATGGGTACGATGTGAAGGCCCAGAGTGTGATGATTTTGATGAAACTGCCTGTGATTTTTTTGGAGATTGTGATGCTATTTTAGAACACTATCAAGATTTTGGCATTACAGAACATCAATATCGCTTGCTTAAAAAATTTCGAGACGTGTTCGATACTTTTTGTGATGATAATGATTATCCCGAAGAGTTCATAGATACCCTAGAATGGGATAACATTACCAAGTTAGCCCAAGAAGTCTTAATAGCTTTCAATTATCAGAAGGACTCCCAATCATTTTCTTAAAATCTATGACAGCAGCACTTGGATACTATTTTATATTTAATCTGATTATGACTTTTAGCTATTTATCACCAATCCCACCCAGGTATAGATTCCAACAGTTGAATTTTATATTGGGATAATTTTCCACCATAACCTGATTTGGTATATGAAAATCTCTGCATAAGATCATTGATGATTAAACGTTAAATACTTAAATCTAGTATGACTATCCTGCAAGGTCATATTTTACCACGCCTCCTCATTTTAAAGTGTGCCACCATAACATTCCGGAAAAATAAAAAGTCACACAAGCTGTGGGATAATTAAAAGAAATAGCATCTTGGAAATAATGTTTGTCTAATTTTGCTTCAATCTGCTCTGCTGCAGGGTAATTTATCCTGAAGATCTTGTGGTAATAATTTCATAACCTTAGTCTTATATGTTGCAACTCCTATAGATTTTCTAGTGTCTGATAGCGCACTAGCGGTTGTTTAAATAAATCTGTTTACGATTCTTGTACACTTCGAGGTTGAAAGGGCGTCCCGTCATCCTAAGAAAAGCCGCTTTTAAATCCTTAGACATTCTCTAGGTGAAGAATACTACCAAGTTTTATTCCCATAACACCTCAAATATTTTTTTGTTGTGAATATTTCGTGAATAAAACAGTTATTCAAACTTTTTTCAACAATAAGCACATCACAAGCATTTATTAAAAATCTCTGGAAATAATAGAAAGGAAAGCTATGAAAAAGAACGGAAGAGGTAGGATTCGAACCCACGGTCCCTTGCAGGACTTCTGTTTTCAAGACAGACGCAATCGGCCACTCTGCCACTCTTCCGTTTAACTGAAGCCAAAATTATAAGGAATAATCGATATAATTTTCAATGAAATTGATTTAAAAATCGCATATCATTTTCTGTAAATAGTCGAATATCTGAAACTCCATGACGAAGCATGAATAAACGCTCTATTCCACCACCCCAAGCAAATCCAGAATAGACCTCTGGATCTAATCCACCTTGTTTTAACACCTCAGGATGAACCATACCAGCGCCTGCTACTTCTAACCACCCTGTGGTCTTACACAGTTTACATCCTTTTCCATCACATGCAGTACAGCGAATATCTATTTCCATACCAGGTTCTACGAAAGGAAAATAACTAGGTCTTACACGAAGCTCTATATTTTTATTAAAAATCTTTGAGTAAAGCTCTTTTTGAGTTGCAAGAAGATCAGCAAACGTCACTCCTTTATCTACATAAAACCCATCTATTTGATGAAAAAGAACATGAGATCTAGCTGTGATTGTTTCATTACGATAACATTTTCCATAAGAAGCTACTCGAATAGGTGGATTATGTTGCTGCATTAATCGTTGCTGAATAGCTGTAGTATGAGAACGAAGTAGCAGATCTTTGCCTAAATAAAAGGTGTCTTGCATATCTCTTGCAGGATGGTCTTCAGGATAATTTAAGCCACCGTAATTATAATAATCTGATTCTATTTCAGGCGATGTTTGGACAGAAAATCCCATATGAATCAAAATATCAAGAACCTCTTCTATCATTTGAGAAATAGGATGAGCAGCACCAAGTGGCTTTGTTCTTCCCGGAAGGGTCACATCGATTTTTTCGGATGCTATCTGTTGGTTTTGCTCTATTAAGGCAATAGTGATATAAGAGCACTCTATTTGATTTGTGACTTCTTCTTTAAGATCATTTACCATCTTCCCTATGAGGGGCCTTTCTTGAGGTGAACAATCTTTTAAATCCACCATTAAAGACTGCACAAATCCTTTCTTGCCTAGGTACTTTACTTTAATCTGCTCTAAAGATTTGCTTGAAGTGACACCTTGTATCTCTTCCTGAAAAGAATTCCGTATTGTCTGTATTTTTTCTTTCACGCTGTTACCTTGCTATGTTCTCATAAAAAAACCCATGCCAGCATTATAGCAAGCATGGGTTGGAAAAACAAAATGTTTTTTTATCTATACAGCCAGAGCTTTCTTTGCTGTATCTGCAAGCACTGAAAAACTGCTTGGATCTTGTATAGCTAAATCAGCCAGCATCTTACGATTGATTAAACAGCCAGCCTTATGCAAACCATCAATAAGTCTACTATAAGAAATACCATTAATCTTTGCTGCTACACCAATACGCATAATCCATATTTGTCTAAAGTCTGCTTTTCTTTGCTTACGATGTACGTAATTAAAAGACATTGCGGACATAATCGCATTCTTCGCTTGACGAATGTGATTTTTTCTATCTCCAAAAAAGCCTGATGCTTTTTTTAGCAGTTTTTTTCTTCTTCTTCTAGAAGAAACTGCACACGTTACCCTAACCATATAATTTCCTTACCTTAATAATCTTTAATAAGCTTCGCTACACGCCTATCATTTTTTTATACAACTTGAGGTGAGTCAAAGGAACCTCAACGGCTTTTTTAGAAGCACGTTTTTTATTAGAGGTTTTTTTGACAAGAAGATGCCTTCTTCCTTGGCGATGTCTCATAAGCTTTCCGCTCGCTGTCACTTTAAATCTAGATTGTGCAGCTTTATTTGTTTTCTTCTTTACTTTTGACACTGTCCTTTTCTCCTACACTACTTTTCTTTTTTCCCGCTGGCGCTAATACAAGCGATAAACTTTTTCCAAACATTTTTGCCGGCGACTCCGCACTCGCAATATCTTTCATCTCTTCACAAAACCGGTTTACGATATTTTGCCCATACTCTGTATGCAAAATCTCTCTTCCTCTAAAGACACATGTAACACGCACCTTATCGCCATCTTCAATAAAACCACGAGCTTTTTTCAACTTAACTTGAACATCATGTTCATCAATATTTGGCTTTAACTTGATTTCTTTAAGCTTAGATTGATGCTGAGCTTTCTTACTTTCTTTTTCTTTTTTCGTTTGTTGATAACGAAATTTACCGTAGTCAATAATTTTACATACAGGAGGAACTGCTGTAGCAGATATTTCCACTAAATCTAATCCCACTTGTTCAGCCGCCACAAGAGCTTCTGAAATATTTAAAACTCCTAACTGATTCCCCTCATGATCAATCACCCTTACTTTAGGCGCTCTAATCTGTCTATTGATTTTCAAGCTCACTTACCTCGTGTCTTTGGTTTCCCTATAGATTAACGAAAACCACTATTTTTCTCATATTGTTTTTTTATATTTAAAGACTTAACCCTTATCCATGAGAAGCTTTGCATGCCCACCTTGATGAACAAGTAAAGCTACCCAACGCTCTAAATTGCTCCAAGAGGCCTTTAAACAATAAGATTTTTCTTGATAAGAGATCTCGAGCGTTATAATTTCCCAATGCCTGTCAAACCCATCTACCACACAAAAAGAAAATCTTTCAATAGACTTATCCACATACATTTCAGCTTCTACAAGCTCTTCAATCCACCTAGAAGAAAGTAATATTTTTTTTACAAAGTCCTTAATATGAGATATCCTATAAATTTTTGAAACCGACTCATTAAATACAGCTATTACATCCCAATCAAAATCTGTTGCCATCTTCCGCCATTTTTCAATAAGTGCTGTTAAAACAGCAGCAAGCTTTTCCTCTGTCTCGCAAAAAGCAACGGCAGTTACAGAAGTAGTTTCTAAAAGCTGAAAAAGATCTACTGTTAAACAGTCCTCGTCACTCTCTTCATAATGTCTATAAAAATAGCTTTTTAAATCGTTTTGAAGAGTATTTTTCAACTCCTCTAATAAAAATAGTGGGGCTATCTCAATTTCTTTAAACCCGTCCTCAGCAAGACATCTACCCCAAAGAGCAAGTAATTTATTTTTTAACTCAACACCCTCAGGAAGCCAGATTAATCCAGTAACATCTTTTCCTTCCAGCAAGGTCCATAAAGGCTTTATTTCTTGATAAAGTTTTTGGGCTTCTTTCATTTTTTTTACAGAATACTTCAACTCTTGCTGTGATAAAGCACAAACACCTTTAATCGCTATATGATATCTAGAAAACCCTTTATCTTGGTCTAATCTAACTGTGATATTTAATAGTTTAAATCCATATAAAGAATCTAGGGCCTCTTCAAGGTTAAAAGACTCATCAATAAAATCAGAATAACCCCCTAGCTCAACCATAGAAATAAGACCAGGTAGCCATGTAGAAAGCTCTTTAGCTCTTTTTTTATTTCCTTGAAATGACAACCATTCTACTGCGTTATCGCGAACCATTTCAAAACAACGGATCTCTTTTTTTTCTAAGATTGCATACATGCTTTCTTCTAAAAAAGGCAGTAGCTCTTTTGAAAAAGATTCTTGAGCAGAAAATTCACAAGTAAATCCATAAGAATCTGCTCCTGCATATGAAATATAAGCTTTAGGACATCTCATACGGATGGCGGACGCCAAAAGTTTAGCGCTAAGATGGTCTTGAGCACGCTGCTCAGCAGAAATAATTTGACCAGCTTTTCTGTATAGCTTATTAGATTCTAGAACTTGCATATGTAAAACAAAAGAGAATGTGGGATATAGCTGACTCGAACAGCTGACCTTCACGATGTCAACGTGACGCTCTAACCAACTGAGCTAATACCCCGGTTAAAATTGGTCAAAAGGATACAAAAAAAACATTTAGAATGCAATCATATAGTTTTTTAGATAATCCAAAAAAACCAACAAGCATTATTTAGCTTGTGATATACTCAAACTCTACACAAATCACTAAAAATATTATTTTGATGACAAGGCCCACTTTTTCTTTATTTCAATCACATCTAGATTTAGCTCATAGCTATTGGAAAAACCACCTAACCCCTTCAGCTCATGTGATAGACGCCACTTGTGGCAATGGTCATGACAGCTTATTTTTAGCACAGTATTTAAATAGTGGGTCCCTTTATTGCCTAGATATCCAAAAAATAGCTATTGAATCCACGAAAACCCTTTTAGAAAAAAACCTTCCGGCTACTAATTTATGTAGTATTTATTTTTTTAACCAATCTCATGAGACCTTTCCTGAAGAAATCCCCCCTTGTGATCTCATTATTTATAACCTAGGCTATTTACCCGGAGGAAATAAGACCCAAACAACAGACACCTCTAGTACGATGAAAAGCTTTTATAGATCTCTACAACTACTTAAACCTAAAGGATTAATATCTATAACTTGTTATCCAGGTCATGCAGAAGGCGCCTTAGAACAACAAGCTCTCCTTAATATAGTAAGGGATCTATCCCCCCAAGATTACCTAGTCTGTCATCATACCTTTGAAAATCGTAAAGCCGCACCTAGCCTTCTATTAGTCTTCAAAAAGACCTAAAAAACCACTTATTACATTATCTTTTTTAAAATTATATTTTATATAATTTATTTTTTATTAATCTAAAATTATAATAAAAACTATTTAAATAATTGATGCATAATTACTTTGGTAATATAATAATGAGTGGGAGTGATTTATATAAAAGCTCCCCATACATTTTTTGTAAGTGCCTTTTAATAAATTTAATAATATATAATAAAAAAACAGGGGCATACTATGAGTAAAATTCTTAAATTTTCCTCTACCCATGAGGATTTTTTTATTGATAAAACCATCAATAAAATTAAAAAAGATTTAGAAAAACCAAGTATTAGTAAAAAAAAGCTCTATAATATCCAACAAGAGCTTAATCAGTTAAATGGTGTTTTAGTTGATAATCTACGTCATCAAGTACGTATGACTCAGGCTACACTCACTATTTTTTTGCAAAAACAGATAGAGCTCAGTGCTCTTTCTTATAACTGTCAAAATCTTTTTATCGATAAATGTGTCGATACACTGACTGAGCAGGCACAAAAAATTGCAAAAAACAACCTAGATGATTGTAAAAATATTTCTAGAAGAATAGAAAAACTCAGAAAAGATATTTCTACTTTAGGTTATCAGCAAGCTTTATCTTTAGAAAACCGTCAAATGATTGATTTAGCAAATCGTTATTTGAACTCTAAAGAATCTATAGATTTATCAAAAGATACAACGGCTTTAAGACTTAGTCTAAGAG
>JBAWWQ010000091.1:0-6713 GCA_037146655.1 Chlamydiota bacterium
ATTTTGGCATTCAATAACTAATGTTACTTGTGGGTAATAGTCAGCCTTGAAAGACAGGGTTTGCACGTGTCCAATAGGATCAACAACTTAAAATTTTAGCGGGAATTGCTGGCAGGTGCCTGTTTTACAAGCTCGACAGATCTCAAGTCATCTTAAAAAGAACTAGACAGCAAAAATCGCAAACTTTCCTTTTGATCTTCATGAGCAAGAGATACCACATCGTACAATGGTCTAGATGCGATTTTTTCATAAAAAGAGTAATTGTGCGTTGAAAATCGAATTCCATAAGGCGATGTTGAATGCGTCTGTAAAAACATATGCATGCTTTTCAATGTTCTTCCATCCCCGCTTTTTACCTCTAAAGGGAAGATTTTTCCTTTGTCTTCATAAAGAAAATCTACTTCAGCTTTAGTTTGTTTCTCTGCTTTTTTCCAATAATACAAAGACCCTTTTCGATAAGGACTTGAGTAACAAAGCAACTCTTGTCCAACAAAAGATTCAACAATAGCTCCACGATTAACCAGTTCTTTATTCGGATCTAAAAACCATCCCCCAATATCCAATCCTAAAACAGCCTGACATAGCGCTACATCAAGAAATAATCCTTTAAACCAATCTGGATTACTTGCCGCTCCTAAAGGCACTCCATACCCTGCTGTGTGGTGAATCTTATAGACTACATTGGCCATACAAAGAAGATCTAAAGCCGGTTGTAATTCTCTCTTTTTATATTCGCCATGAACATCAGAATATTTAAATTGTTTACTTACCTGCCTAGGAAAATCATTAAAAAGCTCTTGCACATATTTAACTTGATGGTCCTTGCAATACTTTCCAAAATCTTGACGATAAGCATCTATAAGTTGGTGATATATAGAAAAACATTGCCTTGGATTTTGCGTTTCAACCCAATGAGCTACCACCTCTGGCATCCCACCGATAGCTAAGTATTGACCGACAAATCCTAAGATCTTTTGATGAATAACCTCCGCTATAGGTTCATTTGATTGATGCTCTAAAATAGCCCTTGCTATTTGAACTTGTCCTATCGCTATTAAAAATTCAAAAAAAGAAAGAGGGTAGCAATATAAACTTTCAACCCTTCCAACAGGAATCCCTATTTTTTCAATAGCAAAATCCAATAAAGACCCTGCAGCAATAACATGTAAAGCAGGCATCTTCTCGTAAAAATATCTAAGAGATTCCAGTGCATTTGAACACCCTTGTATTTCATCAAAAAAAAGAAGCGTTTCACCTGGAATAATATCGGTTTCTAAAAATAAATTAAGCTCTTGTATAATACGCTCGGGATTTAAATCCTTTTCAAAAATATTTTTAACACCTTTTAAATACTCAAAATTTACTTCCACAAAATTCGCAAATTTTTTTCCAAGAGTTCGAATCGCAAACGTCTTTCCCACCTGCCTAGCACCACGCAATAATAAAGGCTTGCGATAAGAGGAATCTTTCCATCGAATTAAATGCTTATCTATAAGTCTCTTCATTAAAATTTAACCCTTTAATTTTAAGGTTCACACGAAAGTATAGCATAAAAACAAACATACATGTTCAAAAGTATGCCATAAAAACAAACATTCAAGCTTGAAATTATACCCATAATTTAACCTTATACGTTTAAAATATCTACGTATTTTTTTAAGCCACTAACAGCAAGCGACTTATATTTTGATTTTTAAAGAACAACAAAAACACCTTAAGGGACTTGTACTATTAGCGTTTAATTGAAATGTCACTCTTATGGTAATCATAAGTTATTGATAACCGAAGAGGAGAGTTTACTGAGCTAGATGAATCAGATATTAACCTAAATGCTGCGAATTTTTTAGGTTATTCTTCTGCTTTTAAGACTTCCATAAAGGCAGATTGTGGGATGCTGACTTTCCCAATTTCTTTAAGTTTTTTCTTCCCTTTCTTCTGTTTTTCCCAAAGTTTACGTTTACGGGTAATGTCACCACCATAGCACTTTGCAGTGACGTTTTTACCCATAGCAGAAAGGGTTTCTCTTGCGATAATTTTACCCCCGATAGCGGCTTGGATAGGTACTTTAAATTGTTGTCTTGGGATTACATCCATGAGTTTTTTACAGATAGCACGACCTTTGGCTTCTGCTTTTGTTTTATGAACAAGGCATGAAAAAGCATCGACTGGCTCGTCATTCACTTTGATTTCTAATTTGATAATGTCTCCTTTTTCATATTTTTCAAATTCATAGTCAAAAGAAGCGTACCCTTTTGTGATGGATTTTAGTCGATCGTTAAAATCGGTAATAATTTCATTCATGGGGAAGTGGTAGGTTAAAATCAGTCGTGTTGCATCAAGGGTTTCTGTCTTGTCACTCATACCACGTTTGTCTGTGGCTAAGCTCATGATAGCCCCTAAATAGTCTGCAGGTGTCATAATATGGCAGGTGACCCAAGGCTCTTCTACATGATCGATTGTAGATGGATCTGGAAAATGCATAGGGTTATCAATTTTTACTTCTTGTCCATTGCCTAAGGTGACTTTATAGACAACACTTGGAGCTGTTGTGATAATATCTAAGTCGAATTCTCTTTGAAGTCTTTCAAAGGTGATTTCTAGATGCAATAATCCTAAAAAGCCGCAGCGGAATCCAAATCCGAGTGCTAAAGAGCTTTCTTGCTCTACATGGAGTGCTGAGTCGTTAAGTTGTAATTTTACAAGAGCGTCGCGCACTATTTCGTAGTCAGAGGAGTCAACAGGATAAATTCCAGCAAACACTACAGGGGCAATTAATTTAAATCCAGGTAGAGGCTCTTTTGCAGGCATTTTATAAGTGGTAATAGTGTCTCCGATTTTTACATCGGTAGTGTTTTTAATATTAGCATTTAAAAAGCCCACTTCACCAGCTTTTAAAGACTCTACAGCTTTTTCTTGAGGTGTAAAAATCCCTACTTGAAGAACTTCAAAACTCTTATCAGTAGCCATCATTTTAATCAGTGTTTTTTTAGTGATTTCACCACTTATAACACGAACGTAGACTAAAACACCTCGATAAGGATCGTAATGAGAATCAAATATAAGGGCTCTGAGAGTGTCGTCTTGTGGTTCTTTAGGGCAGGGGATGTCTCGTATAATTCTTTCAAGTATTTGGTCTATACCAAGCCCTGTTTTTGCAGAACATAAAATGGCATTTGTCGCTTCGATTCCGATAACATCTTCGATTTGTTGAATAACGTTTTCTGCATTAGCAGAAGGAAGGTCGACTTTATTGATAATAGGAACGATTTCTAAATTTTTATCAATTGCTAAATGAACGTTAGCAAGTGTTTGAGCTTGTACACCCTGTACAGCATCAACTACAAGCAAAGCGCCTTCGCAAGCGGATAAAGACCTTGATACCTCATACGAGAAGTCAACGTGACCTGGTGTATCGATAAAGTTAATTTGATAGGTGTGGCCATCTTGACCTTCATAGTTCATCGTGACAGGGTGGGCTTTAATGGTAATGCCTCGTTCCCTTTCTAGATCCATATTGTCTAAAAGTTGTTCTTGCATATCTCGTTTTTCGACAGCACCAGTGAGCTCTAAAAGTCTATCGGCAATGGTAGATTTGCCATGATCAATATGGGCGATAATGGAGAAGTTGCGGATGTATTTTCTGTCATATTTGAACATGTGATTAACCTAATTCTTAGAGGATGTGGATACAGTAGCAGTTTAAGACAAAAAAGAGAAGAATTCAACTGATTCCTGATTAGCTCTGCCATTGCTTGTTTAAATCTTATAAGATTTTCTTCAGGTAAAAAGTTGGTTATTTTTATCTCTAGACATAGAGGGCCCGCTTTGTGATATAGCTAAGTTTTTATGTGATAGATCTTAATATAACAGGGTATATGGCAAAAATTTTAGTGACTGGTGCTACAGGGTTTGTTGGAAAAAGGTTAATTATTACCCTTTTAGAGCAAGGGCATGAGGTGTATGCCTTATCTAGAATGGAAGGACATCGAGTTTTTACAGAAGCCAAAGTGAATTTACGAGATATTTGGGGAGATTTAAGAGACCCTAAGACATGGGAAGCTTTTCCTAAAGATTTAGATGTGGCTTATTATCTTGTTCATTCTATGGGAGAGATTGTTGGTGATTTAACTCAAGTTGAACTAGATGTTGCAGAGAAATTTATACAAGGTCTTAAAAAGACAAAAGTGTCTCAGATCATCTATTTAGGGGGTATTATCAATAATGAAAAGGAATTATCGCCTCATTTACAATCTAGGTTGCTAGTTGAGGCTATTTTAAAAAATAGTGGAATACCCGCTACTATTTTAAGAGCTAGTATTATCATAGGAGCTGGCAGTGCTTCTTTTGAGATTATCCGAGACTTATCAGAAAAATTACCATTTATGATAGCGCCTAAATGGTTAAATGGTCTTTGCCAGCCTATTGCAATTAGAGACGTGTTGTTTTATCTTTCACAGGCATGTCTTAAAAAAGAATGTTATGGGAAAACTTTTGATATCGGGGGGCCTGAGGTTTTTTCTTTCAAAGAGCTTCTTTTGCAATATTGCTCATTTAGGCAGTTAAAAAGATATGTGATTCATGTTCCTGTCATTACCCCAAGGCTTTCTAGTTTTTGGCTTGTTTTTATTACATCTGTAAAATTTTCGATCTGTTTTTATTTAGTGGAGAGCATTAAGAAAAATTCTGTTGTTAAATTCAAGGGGATTGAAACAATTCTTCCTCATACATGTATTACATTTAAAGAAGCTTTAGCTCTTGCTTTTCAAAAGATTTCTCAAAATGAAGTTGTTTCAACTTGGATGGATGCTTGGGATATTCAAGGGATGCGGCCAAGTATTAGTCAATATGTGCAGGTGCCTATAGAAGGGTGTTTGAAAAATGAAAAAAAAATAGAGATTCAAGATTCGAAACAAAAGACTATTGAGCGGATTTGGTCTATTGGAGGGGAGAGTGGTTATTACGCTTTAGATTGGGCTTGGAGACTTAGAGGTCTTATGGATCAGATGATGGGTGGGGTGGGTCTTAATCGTGGAAGAAGACATCCTACAGAACTTCAAGTAGGGGATTCTATTGATTTTTGGAGGGTTTTAAGGGCTGATAAAGATAGAGGAGATCTTATTTTATTTGCAGAAATGAAACTTCCAGGAGAAGCTTGGCTTGAGTTTAGAATAGATCAAATAGATAAGAAAGCTATCCTTTTTCAAACAGCAACGTTTAGACCAAAAGGTCTTTTAGGTAGATTGTATTGGTATGTTCTTTGGCCTTTTCATTTAGTGATTTTTCGCAAGATGGCAAGGGCATTGGCTGGTTTTTAAATGCACAATATGATGGATTTTGCTCGATTAGAAGCTTGTAGTTGATTGAGTAAGGGAATATAGGGGGTTGCCAGGTCTAGACTTACTTGAAAAATAAATTGGATGAGAAACGATTGCATTGTTAAGGGAATACCAAATGCATAAAATAAAGTTGCTGTAGTTGTGAAGGCTATAGCTGTTTTCAGAAGTTCTTCTCCGCGATTTAAGAGGCGGTGATTTCCAATAACATATTTAAAAAGAGGTGTAATTAAGGCGTGAATAGCAGTTGCTGTGCAAGAGGCAATACAGGCGATTTTTGCAGAGCGTAGACTTCTTGATAAAAGAGTTTCTAAACCAAAGCCTAAGACCCCAGCCATGCCTACAGCTTCGCTGCTTGCTTGAGGTAAATCTCTAATATAATGGTTAAAACCATTTCGTGCGATTTGTAAATTCATAAATAAAAATTATTTCACTCTTGTAAACCAAGATTATAACATAATTAGTGTTTTTAACATAAATAAAAAACCCCTTTCCCTGTAACAGAGAAAGGGGTTAGCTTGTAAAAGCTCAAAACTTCTTTTTAAGAAGAAGTTGTTGAACCAACAGTTTCTTTAGCAGACTCTTTTGAAAGAGTTTCTGCAAGAAGTGTTGTTGCTTCTTTTTGCTTTTGTTCTTTTTCTTTTTGCTCTGTAAGCGCTAAGAATGACTTGTTTAGAGCTCTAGCTGCGCCCATCCAGCAAAGGATGATTACAAGTAGAATAGCTCCAACATAAGGTGTCATTGCAGCAACAGAACCTAGACCTAAGATAAGACCTTGTTGGATCATAGATCCACCAGATTTACCAAGTCTTGCTCCTACCACATCAATAGCAACCTTTCCTTTAACTTTAGCTTCTTGATCTAAAGGAATGTATGCCATTTCTTTAGTTGGGTCAAATAAAGAATACTTACAAGATTTACTCATAATGTTTTGTGCCATACCGAATATAACAGCAAGCATTAGAGGCGTTGTTCCTAAAGAGCTGATAATGCCACCTAAAGAATCTCTGAAAATCACGAATGCAAAGAAAGCACCACCTGTGATTAACAGAACAATAGGAGTCATTTGAGCAGCTATTCCCCAACCTAGTTTTCTAATAACGTTACTTCCCACAAAAAGCATCATTAAAATTGTAACGATACCGGTAATTTGAGAGAACAGCCCCATAAAGGAGTTGTAGTCGTTAGCATTAGGGTATTGTAGTTTAAGTTGGCTTTTCCATGTAACTTCTACCAAGTTAATGCAAACACCATAGCTGATCACGATTAAAGCAATAGCGCCTATGTATCTTGATCTGATTAGGTAAAGGAAGCTTTCTTTTAAAGAAAGTTTTGGTTTTTCTTTCTTTTTAGTTTGTTGTTCAGCAACAGGGGCAAATC
>JBAWWQ010000092.1:0-6544 GCA_037146655.1 Chlamydiota bacterium
CATCTATATCATCTGGAATTTACTTATCCTAGGTATCGTTCCACAAGCAACCCTTATAAGCGCTTTACATCAAGGTCAAACAGCTATTAACCCCCTAAGTACAACACTCAATTCTCCTTTCTTATTATCGATTAGTAAAGTATTTGCTTTTTTTGTCCTAACTACATCTTTTAACGGCATAGCTATCGCTTTTGTAGATTTTCTTGCTGATGGTTTAAAAGTTGAAAAAAAAGGAATAAAAAAACTAGGGCTTTGTATGCTGGTTTTTATCATACCAGCTTTAATTGCCCTCACAAATCCTACCATTTTTATTAAAGCTTTGGATTTTGGAGGAGGGGTTGGTGTAGCGCTTTTACTAGGTGCTATGCCTATTGCCATGGTGTGGTCTGGTAGGTACTACAAAGGATACTCGCTAATGCATCAACAACTTCCAGGAGGAAAGATTCTTCTATCTATCTTAATGGCTTTTGCTTTACTTGAGTTGTATTTTCAGTTTTTTTAAGCTAATATAGTGTTCATTTAAGCACACCGTAACTAGCTTATAGTACGTTTAAGTCAATTGCCACCCCCTAAAGGAGAAGACTTGACATCCTTCTCTCTCTAACAGGGTTTGCACGTGTCCAATAGGATCAACACGGACTTTAGGACTTTTTCTATACAACAATAGTTGTCCTCCTTTAGTATTTTATAAACCCACTATGTGGCACCATTATAGGTCCTGTTATGCTCTATTTTGACATCATCAAACAACTTTATGAAATTGGCTCCATTAAATTTGGTTCGTTTAATTTAAAATCTGGAGCCAACTGTCCTTTTGATATCGATCTTCGCCTTGTTTTATCTCATCCAAGTCTGTTAGAAGCTCTTTCTAAAGCTATGTGGCAAAAAATTGCCCCTATCGCTACAGATTATGTTTGCGGGATTCCTTATACAGCCTTTTCTATTGCTACCTACATCTCAATCAAACAAAATATCCCGATGCTTCTTAAACGCACAGACCTTAAAGAACATCCTACAAAAAAAATTATAGCCGGCAATTATGAGCCAAATAAACGCTGCCTTATTTTAGAAGATGTCATCACTTCAGGTCATAGCATCTTAGAAACTACACAAGCCCTTCAAAATCTTCAAATCACCGTTCCAGCTATCGCTATTCTCTTAGACAGAGAACAAGGAGGAGTGATGGCTATCGAAAAACAAGGGTTTCATGTCCTTTCTTTACTCACTATATCACAAGTGTGCACCCACCTAAAAAACATCAAAAAAATTACCCAAATAGATTTAGATAAAGTGCTCAAATTTATAGAGCATAATCAAATAGAATTCTAAAATCATGCATATTGCTATTATCTTACTAAATTGGAATGGAAAATCTGATACATTAGAATGCTTAGCCTCTTTAGAATCACTTGACTACAGCTGTTATGAAATTATTTTAGCAGATAACGGCTCATCAGATGGTTCTTTAGAAGAAATCTCGATAACCTACCCTCATGTAACACTCATTGATAACAAAACAAATCTAGGTTTTGCTGAAGGCAATAACCGAGCTATCACCTATGCCCTTACAAAAGGCTTTGACGCTATTTTTCTTCTTAATAATGACACTGTTGTTGACCCCCATATTTTACAAGCTTTAAGCACTTGCTCGCAAAAAAATCCAAATACAATTTTTGGATGCAGAACCTATTTATATGCACAAAAAACGACCCTTGATCATTTTGGGGGAATTTGGAATCAACAAACTGCCCAATTTGATCTTGTTGGCTACAGAAAAGAAGATGCATCTTTTCCATCAAGCACCCCTATAAATCTTGATTACGTATGCGGTTGCGCTCTTTTTGCACCTACATCTATTTTTAAAAAAGTCGGATTCTTTGATCCGCGGTTTTTTCTATTCTGGGAAGAAAGTGACTTTTGCTTTCGAGCAAAAAAATTAGGATATAACCTTATGATATGCCATGAAGCTAAACTGTGGCATAAAGTCTCTGCCTCTTTTACAGGTGGCAAACCCCATACGACTTATTTTTGGTGGCGTAATCGTTTGCTCTGGATAGAAAAAAATCTCAAATGGAAAGAAAAATGCTTCGTTTATTTTCACTCATTACTTCCAGAAATCTTTAAACTCTACAGACATTACCTTATTAAATCCTCTACCTATTACCTATTAAGGTTAATTTCTTCTTCTTTTAAACAAAAACAAGAAAAACTCTCTTATTATAAAGCCGCATTATGCGGCGTTCATCACTATCTACTTCGTCGCTTTTATCACGGCCCCAGTTGGATTTTTAAGAAAAAAACCTAACATGAAACCCATTTTTATGTTATAAATTATGAAGGGGTTGTCAAATTGTTATTGTGATTAATCTCTTCAATTGTTTAAAAAAAGTTTAAAGACACTATAAAATTTATAAGATTTCTTATGACCAAATTTTCTACGAGATTTAAAATATATCGATGGCTAGCTTCTATTGCAACTATTGTGCTACTTACAAGCTGCGATCAATCTAATTCTATCATAACAGGTCTTGACGAACGAGAATCTAATTTAATTATTGTCTTTTTAGAAACAAAAGGAATTAAAGCTCAAAAAATCAAAAGTTCTTCAGGCTCTCCAACAGGCGGTCAAGAAGCAGCCTCCACATTCGATATCGCTGTATCACAAACGCAGGCAGTAGAAGCGATGTCTCTTCTAAATAGAAACGGCCTACCCAGAAAACAAGGCACAACTTTATTAGATTTATTTGCTAAACAAGGACTGATGACCTCCGATAAAGAAGAAACAATCCGCTATCAAGCAGGTCTTGCTCAACAAATTAACAATACTATCCTTATGATCGATGGCGTTATTGATGCCACTGTACAACTTTCTTTTCCTCCAGAAAGTACTGGGATCGGCGAAACCCAACAAGAACCCATCACAGCAGCAGTGTATGTCAAACATCAAGGGATCTATGATGATCCAAACGCTCATCTAGAAACTAAAATTAAACGTATTGTTGCAGGCAGCATAACAGGGCTTGATATTAATAATGTCACAGTCATTGCGGACCGTTCTCGATTTACAGATGTTACAGTGGAATCTCCCCTAGATAAACTGTCTGGAAACTCTAGAGATTATATAAGCATTTGGAATATCATTCTTAACAAGAACTCTGCAATTAGATTTAGAACTATTTGCGTTATAATGCTTACTTTCACCCTTTTATTTGCAATCATTATGGGTTGGCTATTTTGGAAGTTCTATCCTATCCTTCGACAAAAAGGAGGATTTAAAGAACTTTTGAACCCGACACCGATTACAACACTTGAACCAAAAAATCCACAACCACCTGAAGATTAAAATGAAAACTCCTGCTTGGTATGTTTTCAAAGATTTTTTGGATCTAACAGCTGATGCCCAAAGACAAAGCTTGCTACGCTTTTTATCTGATGATTTATTAGAAGACTTCTACCAAACGCCACCTCTTCCTCTACATCCTTCTCTAGCAATGGCCTCTTATCAAGAATGTTTACATCTTATTCATTATACGTGGATGATACCTTTTCTAGACAATCTTTCTGATCATGATAAATACTTGTTTATCTCCCCTTTAAATGAAGATCAAAAACAATCATTACTTCGCCATTTCGATCTCTCAAAACCTACTCATGTATTAACACCAGGTGGTCAAGCCTTTGTCTGCGAAAAACTCTACCAATACTTAACGCAAGATTATAAAGTCATTTTACCAAAAGAGTGCCTACCAGAAGACCCTCTAAACAAACTCTTAGATCTTTCAAGAGAAAAACTCTTACATCTTGTAGACCTGCTAAGCTTACATGATCTTTGCTTAGAAATTAAAAGCATGATTAGCTCACTACATTTAACAAAGATAGAAAATCTACTGTCAGTCCATCAAAAAGCCTATCTTTATGAGCTTAATCAAAAAATCGAACCTATTGCATTTAAACCGATGGGATTAAACCATTGGAATGGTGACGAGCTTTTACTAAAAAAACTCTTGCATCAAAGAGGCTTAAATCGACTATCAAAAGCATTGGCCTCTTCTCATTTATCTCTTTTATGGCATCTATCACATAAACTTGACATTGGGAGAGCAAGTATTGTAAAAGCACTTTTTAAACAATTAAAAAACAAAAAAGCACATACGATATTAGTTACTCAAGTATGTACTTTAATTGACACTCTCTAAACACCTTGAGATCCCTATGACACTATTTTCCCTAGTTTATAAAGGCGCTGTTAAAAAAACTTCCCCCAACAAAATTTTACGTGCTGATGAATTCAGTCAACTTGTAGATATTAAGCAGCTTTTACAAGAAGCACATCAAGATATTCAAAAGCTACACGAAGATACAGAGCAAGAGTGTGCTAAATTAAAAATACAAGCAGAGGAAGAAGGTTTTCAAGAAGGGCTTGTTAAATGGAATACCCAACTTATCTACCTAGATCAAAAAGTAAAAGAAATGCAACATGAAATGCAAAAACTTATACTGCCTATAGCCCTTAAAGCCTCAAAAAAAATCGTGGGCGCCCAATTAGATTTAAATCCTGATACAATTGTAGAAATTGTTCAACAAGCTCTAAAACCTGTCAGACAAAGTCATGAAATCAAAATCTTTGTTTCAAAAGAAGATAAAGAGCAGCTTGAAACAAATAAAGAAAAACTCAAAGCTCTATTTGACCAACTTCGCATTCTTGTTATTGAAGAAAAAGACGATTTAACAAAAGGCAGTTGTATCATTGAGACAGAAACTGGTATCATCAATGCAAGCCTTGATAACCAATGGAAAGCTTTAGAAGCTGCTTTTGAAACCTTTTTAAAACGTTAAACCATCATGAAGAGATTTTCTCTATTTTCCTTATTAGCACTCATAGCTTGTCTCTTCATTTGCTCAATGCCAACAGAAGTTTTTTCAGCAGACAATCCAACTGCTGCACAAACTCTTCAGCAAAGTTTTGCTGGTACCGCTGTTGATGACGATGTAGATCAAGGACCCAATGTCCTCACAAAACTTGCAGTCATCGCAGGGCTTGCCCTCATGCCGTATGCAGTCATGCTGCTAACCTCTTTTTTAAAAATGGTTGTCGTTTTATCTCTTCTTCGTAACGCTCTAGGAACGCAACAATCCCCTCCCAATCAAGCCATTAATGGTATAGCCCTACTCATGGCTATTTATGTGATGTTCCCTACAGGGCTTGCTATGTATACTTCCGCTAAATCTTATATTGAAACAGAGGCTCCTAAAACCCTAATGTCAGGACAAACGGCCTATTATATCGTTAACGTCATGGATAAAGCAAAAGAACCTTTAAAAGACTTTCTACAACGCAATTCTATTACAAAACACCAGCGCTATTTTTATCAACTTGCCTATAAAAGCTTTCCTGAAGAATTCCGAAAAGGTCTGCAAATGAATGATTTTATAGTATTACTACCCACTTACATCACCTCTCAACTAAAATCTGCTTTTGAAGTAGGGGTACTTATTTTTCTACCTTTTTTCGTGATCGACTTAGTCACCTCAAATATTTTACTTGCTATGGGTATGATGATGCTTTCTCCCCTTACCATAGCACTTCCTCTAAAACTTTTGCTTATTGTCATGATTGATGGGTGGACACTTGTTGTACAAGGTTTAGTTCTATCTTATAGGTAAGAAAAATTATGTTTGAATCCCAAGTCTATCAACTCTCTTACCAAGCGCTTCTTCTTATCTTAATTCTTTCAGGACCACCTATTCTTATCAGCATGGCTTTTGGTCTTATTGTGGCTATTTTTCAAGCTGCCACCCAAATTCAAGAACAAACCCTCTCTTTTACTGTAAAGCTTGTTGCTGTTATCCTTACAATCATCCTTATGGGGGGATTTTTAAGTGGTGAAATTGTCCAATTTGCGAATCTAATTTTTACCAATTTTTATAAGTGGCGCTCATAGCAAACTTATGACAGCAGATTACCTTTTATATTTTTTTAATATACCCGGTCTATCTCCCAGTGCCTTACTTGGACTTTTTCTACTCACTCTTTTAAGGATAGGGCCTATCATTGGTTTAGCTCCTTTTTTAGGAGGAAAAGTCACACCAGTCTCTACAAGAATTGGATTTGCTATTATCTTAGCGTTTGTTTTTTTACCTGTAGTTATCACCTATTCGGGGCATGAAGATCTCCTTACCTTAAATTGGAAGTTTTCTATCCTTGCTCTAAAAGAACTTTTTATAGGATTCGTTTTAGGCTTTTTGATTTCAGTACCTTTTTTTGTTGCACAAAGCTCTGGTATTTTAATCGACTCAACTAGAGGATCCTCTGCCATGCAAGCGCAAGATCCTACCTTGCAAAACCAGTCTTCTTCGATCGGAAATCTATTTAATTACACATTGATTGTTTTATTTTTTCAACTCGATGGCCCCTTTCTTTTTTTTAATGCTTTTTTAAAAAGCTACGAGCTAATCCCTCCTGATGCTTTTATAAACCCTAAATTCTTTACTCTTCAAATGCCTCTATGGTCGACAGTAACCTCTATCTTACACCATATTATGG
>JBAWWQ010000093.1:0-6503 GCA_037146655.1 Chlamydiota bacterium
CGTTCTGGACGATGAAAATGATAAGATGAAACTTGAAGAATTTAATTCTTTCTTTTATATATTATGAGCACTTTAGAAGTTGAACCCAACAACAGCACAATTCTAGCCAATTCAATTACATTTGGAAATCAGGTTGTTGGTAATTTAGGCTCATCGACTGATCTTGACTACTTTAAATTTACAGTAAAAACCATATAAACCTCAATGTTTATATGGTTTTTCTATATATAATAGCATTTTCTTTATAAAAAAATAAAGCGTTCCTATAGAATAGATGCCTCTTAAAATGAATTTTTAATTTGGAGTTAATTTATGGCTATAAACACTGATTTTCAAAAAATCCAACGCATTTTAATGGATTTTTCTGATCAAGGACAGCAAACGCGAAAAAAAATCACGCAAACAGCAGGGCTTATAAAGGCTGTGGCTGGAGCGTCAGTAGTCACTAGCGCAGTTATAATATTAAGTTCTGCAATTGCCTGCGTAGCACATCCGATACTTGGGGCTTTTGGACTTATGTTTGGAGCGGCATCTTTTTTCGCTTCTTATGATAGTTTTATAATAGCTAGAAATATTCAAGTTATAGCAAGAGGTGGTATGGGTAATTTAGCTCATGTAGTGAACCGAGTGATACATGGCCTTAATCCAGATGCATTTGTTGCTTCGATTTTAAAAGATACTTTAGTTGTAGATTCTTTATTTCGTGAATATATTGTAGAAAAATTAACGCGGCAAGTAGTAGCTTAAGTTAACAATATAGAGTGGTAGCGACTTTAGGTGCAGCATTTAAAGTCGCTATTTTTTTTTCATCAATATGACAGTGTGGATACCTCGTCCTTTAGGAGGTGGTAGTTGACCATGATACTTTTATAAAAGAAAGTGCTCAATATGGGAATAAAAAATTCAAAAAATTCATATAATAACTTTTATCAGAAAGCCTTTTATCAATAGGTAAGCGATAGCGCTTTCTATGTAGGATTATAGCTGCTGTAATGATTAAACCTGCGATTAACCAAATGAGTAGACGAGGCAGCACAAACACTGGATACGAAGCTTGATTCGGGAATCCAAAATGATTACCAGGTGGCCAGAAAATGAAGTTGGGGACACCACGTAAGTTGTTTTGAGGAACAAATCCAAAATCTCGGCTATCAGCACTCATGGCATAATTGTCTCCAAGTACTAAGTATCCATTATCTGGAACCTTTATCCCATAACGTAGAACTGTTTTAGTATCTAAAAGACCATTTTCAAGTAGAGGAGCTCCATGATCTACAAAGGGTAGGTAGGGCGAGTAGGCTGTGCTGTGATGTTGTTTGATTTTTTCTTGTTGTAAAAAAGCCTGTAGTAAAGGGTCTGTTTGTTTAAATAGAGCAGTTCCCATTACGTAGAGTGTTTGATCTCTAAAAAATGCATATCTTGAGGGCAGTAGAAGGGGGTAGTTAGCTTCTGGTAGGAATCTAGTATCAAATTCAATCCCCAAGTTAAACAAGGTGTAGAGGTTTTCTTTAGTAAATTGATAAATAGGGTGAGATGGTGGAAGTTCTTTAGTTATACCTTGCCAGAAAATTTGATAAGCTTTTCCATAATAAAATTCATAAGTTCCTGCAGGAATATGGTCGAGTTTTGGTTGAAAACTTTTAGATTGTTCAGATTTTTTATAACCATAACGTCTAACATGACCACTTTTTTCAACAACAAAACGTGCTGTGTATAAATTATTAAACAAATCTTTTAGGTGAGTCTCATCAAGAGGGATATAGGAGTAGTTAAGCCCTAGAATAGGCCTTAATCTTCCATATAGATCTCTTTGTAGTTTAGCCCCTTTTAAGTTGGGGTTATGAACTAATTCTAAGTAATAATCGGTAGGTTTTAAATTTTCTAGATTAGCACCATTTAGGGTTAAATACTCTTTTTTGTGTACAATACGAGCCATTGCATAATTTTTAAATCCCCATAGATCTTCGTAAGAAGGAGGAGTTTGTTTCCCCTCTGAGGTTTTTAAAGGGAGCAATTCTGAGCTAACACGATGGCCAGATAAGATTTTCATTTTTGCTATAGGTTCATTCATTTGATGAAGAACTACAGAGTTATAAACACCATGTGCATTTTTTTCAGAGGTTGAAACTTTTCCTTCAAAAGAAATAAAAGGGATATGATCCACTTGACTAAGAGAAGGCCTTTGAAGTTCATGTGAAACATCGTGGCCATCTTTATCTACGCCATAGATTTTTCCTCCATAGAAATACAAAGTATCACCAGGTTTCCCAATAAGTCTTTTAATATACTGTTTTTTTCCTGGGAAAAGATAAAAATACATGGTATCAACATCATGGATATCCATGTCCTGTCCAGTAAAAACAACAATCCCACCTCTTTGAACAAGATTTGGATCAAAATAGACTTGTTTGGTTGTAAGAGGTATATTAATTCCAAATTGTGTTTTTGAAACAACTAAGCGATCTTGCTCTTTCAAAGTGGGTCGCATGGAACCTGTGGGGATTTCGTAAAATTCAAACCACATTTGTCTAACAAAGATAGCTACAACTAATGCAAAAACAATAGCCCCAATAAAATCTCTTGTTTGTTCAAAAAAGGTTTTTTTAAGATAGCTTGCAGAGAGATTTTCCAAGTTTTTGATTGTCTGAGAAGCGGCTTCAGTATTTTTGGCTAAAATATTTTCTTGGGATTTTTCAAGACAATTTTTTAGCTCTTCATGTTCTTTAGGAGAAAGAGATTTTTTTTTCCGTTGATAGAGTTTGTAAATAAGTAAAAAAATCCGTTTGGACTTACGCAGTTTATAGGGCTCAGACATAGATATTGTTGGATTTAGCATATTCATAGGACTTAACGTTACTTGATTATTGAAAATAGAGCAAGATGCACTTTCAAGACATATATTTTTCAATCACGCATAAAGTTTAATTTTTAAAGTAGTTGATGGTTTCTTGTAAGCCTTTTTCTAGGGGAACTGTTGGAGTCCAATTAAGTAATTGTTTAGCCAAAGAAATATCTGGCTGTCTTTTTTGAGGATCATCTTGAGGAAGTGGGTGAAAGATCAGAGGAGAAGTAGATTTTGTTTGCTCGATGATAATAGAAGCCAGGTTTTCTATGGTGTATTCAGAGCGGTTTTCTAAATTAATGGGTCCTGTTGTTTCATGAATCAACCCTTGAAAATGATGTTAAACTAGGTTTTTAAAGAAAAAAAAGATTTAGTTCAAGGGAACAAAAGAAATGTTTGAGAGCTTTCAATAGCTAAAGAGGGGTCATCTATAGGAATAAGATGGATTGTATAGCGGTTTTGTTTTTGTACATGTTTTGTTAAATCAAGGTGGGAAGTTGTTAAAGTTATTAAGCTATTTTGAGAAGTTAAGGTGTAGGGCAAAACAATAGATCCAGAAGCCGAACTTGCAATCAGCTGAAAGGTATGAAGATGGGTAGCATTTTTTAAAGAAATGATAAGGTCTTTTTGAGGATTAAGGGTGATTTGATGGAAACAGGGGGATTTGCATGGGAGTTGTTTATAGGGGAAAATTAAACATTTTCCTGAGTCGATTGCATGCATTTGGAATAAATTATAGCCATCACCTATTTCAATCCAATAAGGGAAGGTGAATTCAGGATGATCTTGATCAAAATAGAGATTGATAAGTTTTCCTGAAAATTCAGACTCATCTTTTGGCCAACTCGCTTGTAGCATTTCAAAGTGAGGATTTTTAATTTTTTGCCCATGGTAAATTTTTGGAGGATTCCATAACTTCCTGGTGTCGGGCATGTCATTAGTAGGTGGAGGGCCAATCCGTTTTCTTTCAGATAGTGCAATTTGTGTAAGAGGTAAAGTCATTAAACGAGATAAAAAAGATTGTCCATCGGATAGAGCTATATAAGACTGTCTTGAAAAAGAATAGCAATCTAGTATTTTACAATCATCGAGATTGATTTGGTAGAGAAGCCAAGAGGTATGACCTGGGGCTTTTGCCTCCACCCATTCATCCCAAAAAATGGGTTTTTTAGGGGCTAAATGGATGGGTAGGTTAATTTCTTCTAGGAAAAGAGACGAATCTAAGAAAGAGTGAACTCTAAGAAAACTGAGATTTTTTTGATGCTCGGTAACAATAAAATTACCTAATATATTGTTTTTAGACGAGATAGGTTGAAAGCGTTCCTTAAGTGTTAGACCTAACACTAACTGATTCAGGATTATAAGACTAAAAAGCATTAATTTTTTGTACATGACTGTAGTATAACATTAGATCTTAAGTGGATGCAATAACAGAAAAAAGAAGAGTCGACTCCATTTAGCTTTTGCGCTATATCTAAGAGATAAGGGGATATCAATAGAGGTTGATAGAGTGAAGAGCTTAAGAACATACTTATTCATGTTAGGTTGCATCATAGGGGCTGCTATTCAAGCTGAAGAGACTCTTAATGTTATGGTTATAGCAAGCCAAGAAAGTAGGGATGAACTTTCAGAAATTAATCAAGAGCTTGATAAGTTAATAAATCAAAGAAATCTCTATTTGGCTAAAGCTACTAGGTTACAAAATCAAGGGGATCGGTTACAATTTGAGAATAATAATCTTATTGATGCAAGACGAGCATGGCAACAAGCTCAGATTCATCGAGAGATAGCTACGCGTATTCAAGAAGAAATTGATATTTTAGAAAAACGGAAACAGAAGTTGCTGCAAGAGTCTGGTAATCTGCGGCCAAAGTAAAGAAAGGTTTTGTTAAAGAAGGTATGTCATCGTATTTTAAGAATCTCTATAAAACTTCATTAACACTTCTTACAGATTTATATCAGCTTACAATGGCTCAAGGTTATTGGCAGCTTGGGATGATGAATCAGCAGAGCTGTTTTTATCTTTTTTTTAGAAGAAAGCCTTTTCAAGGTAATTTTGCAGTTGCTGCAGGATTAGAATCTATTATTCATTTTATAGAGCAGTTTCATTATGAAGAGTCTGATTTAGCTTATTTACGAGGTTTATTATCCTCAGATGGTTCTCCTTTGTTTAAGGAAGGATTTTTACATTATTTGGCGTCACTTAAGATTACATGTGATGTGGATGCTGTAGAGGAAGGTTCTATTGTTTTTCCTTATGAGCCTCTTTTAAGGGTTAAGGGACCACTTTTGCAAGCTCAACTGCTTGAAAGTCCTATTTTAAATCTTTTTAATTTTCAAACACTTATTGCTACTAAGGCTACGCGTGTAGCTAGGGCTGCTTTTCCTGATCAGGTGATAGAATTTGGAGTAAGAAGGGCTCAAGGAATTGATGGGGCTTTATCTGCGACTAGATCCGCTTATGTAGGAGGGTGTCATTATACATCTAACGTCCTTGGTGGTAAATTATTTGGAATTCCTGTAAGTGGGACTCAAGCTCACAGTTGGATAATGGCTCATGAGACAGAAGAACAAGCTTTTGAAAATTTTGCTAAAGTGATGCCGGGTAATTGTGTTTTTTTAATTGATACATACAACTCGATTTATGGAGCTAAGAAAGCGATCCAGGTAGCTAAAAAAATGCAAGAATCAGGGTTGAAGCTTTTAGCTCTTCGATTAGATTCAGGAGACTTAGCAGATTTAAGCATTCGCATTAGAAAGTTATTAGATCAAGCTGGATTAGAAACTGTTAAAATCATGGCAACTAATGAATTAGATGAATTGATTATTAGAGATCTAAAACAACAAGGGGCTAAAATTGATATGTGGGGTGTTGGTACGAACCTTGTAACAGGTAAAGATCAACCAGCCTTAGATGGTGTTTATAAATTAGCAGCCTTGCAAGATCAAGAAGGTAATTGGCAGCATGTATTAAAAATTTCAGAAAGTATGGTTAAAATTACAAATCCTGGAATTTTACAAGCGAGGCGCTTTGAAAACGAAGAAGGATATCAATATGATATTATTTTTGATGAACTCTTAGAAAAACAATCTCTAGAAAAAGCTATAGATCCTTTAGATCCTTCAAGAACTCAACTTATTGATGCTAAAATGAAATACAAAGATTTACTTATCCCCATTTTTCGAGAAGGGCGTTTAGTATACACCATACCATCTTTGCAAAACATCAGAGATAGAGTTGAGAAAGAATTAAAAAAATTCCCATCAAGCACCTTAAGATTTTTGCATCCGCATTATTATTTTGTTGGACTCGAAGAGCAGCTCTACCATCATAAACTCATGTTAATTCAAGATATTAAACTACATAATTAATAGCCAAGTGTATTGAGTATACCCCATGGGGTTTTCATATTAGGCATTTCATTATTTCTGTTCTCCACCTTCTCCAGGGAATTTACTTTCGTGCAAAGACACATAATAAAAAAAATGGGTCTTTAATCGAATGTTTAGAGAATTATTTTAACTTAATCTAAGGTTTAGTCCCATAGCAACACACAACGAAACGAGCGTATGCCATTTAGGATTACCTGCACTCGAAAGAGTTTTATAAAGACTTTCACGGCCAACATGGGCTTTCTTGGCTAAAGCACCTACTCCACCT
>JBAWWQ010000094.1:0-6502 GCA_037146655.1 Chlamydiota bacterium
ATTTAGATCCAACCACCTACCATTTTCTTTTTATTGGTAATGGCTATCAAAGAAAAGGACTCGATGTCTTACTACAAGCGCTTGCTCTTTTAGGTAAGGAAGATTTTCATTTAAGTGTTTTAGGAAAAGAAAAAAAACTCTCTACCTATATAGATAAAACACAAAAACTGGGACTTTCAAAAAAAGTGAGCTTTTATGGGCAGCGCTCAGATGTTAGAAAATTTTATCAACTCTGTGATTGTTTAGTGATCCCTTCTTTTTATGATCCTTTTGCAAATGTAACAGTAGAAGCTTTAGCAATGGGTCTTTTTGTGATTTCTTCAAAATCTAATGGTGGTCATGAAGTATTAACCCCTTCTAATGGTCTTATTCTAGATACTTTATTAGATCCAACATGCCTTGCAAGCGCTTTAAAAAAAGCCCTCTCTACCCCTAAAACATGGGTAAATTCTCAAAGTCTACGCAGCTCAGTAAAACACTTAGATTTTTCAAGCCAAACAACCTCTCTTGTAGATATCTCGTTAAATTCCTAGAAATAACTAAGCTTTTATATCTTTTAAAAATACATTGGAATTAAAACAACGAGTCATGTGAATATAGCAACATCTTCCTTTCTCTAATTTTAGGATTTTTTTTATGACAAACAACACTTCATGGAAACAATTTTTAGAGCTGTGTGTCAATTTATCCTCTAAAAAAGCCTTAGAACCTTTTTTTGATTTGTTTTTAACAATAGAGGAAAAAGAAACCCTAGCATCTAGATATCTTATTATTAAAGCTTTATTAGAAAACAAACTGACCCAAAGAGAAATTGCCGAACACTATAGGGTCAGTATCTCTCAAATCACACGGGGATCGAACGCATTAAAAATCATCTCACCAGAACTGAAAAAACTTTTAGTTCATCACTTGCAAAGTTCTTAATCCATTTGGCTCTTTTTTAAGATAAAGGTGTTGTCCATTCACATAGCGATGCACAAGCTCTTGGTCATGACATACCACTAAAATAGTCATCCCTTGATTAGCCAATACCTGTAAAAACTCAAAAACCATCCGAGCATTTTCTTCATCAAGTGTAGCTGTAGGTTCATCTAAAAGTAATATTTTTCTTTTTTGCTGTAACACCATTAAAAGAGCTAAAATCTGCCTTTGCCCCCCTGACAATTTACTAACAGGCTCCTTGATATCAATGGAAAACTTCTGAATAATATCCAAATATTCTTCTGGTTGTTTTAAAGAATAAAGCATATGAGGACATCTATTCATACAAGCAAACTGCAGATTTTCTCTAAATGAAAACTGATCTGCTATCATGTAATCAAATCTTTGATTAACAAGAAGAGTCTCTTCCGATCCAATCACCTCCCCCTCTATTTGTGCATAAGAAGACCTTTTATTATTTAATAGATGCAGCAGTACTGTTTTACCTGTTCCATTTTTGCCATGCAAAGCATGTAGTTTACCTTCTTCAAGGCAAAAAGAAATGTTTTTAAAAAACAACTCTGATTTCTTAGAATGTTGAAAACAAAGATTTTTAACCTGCATCTTACACTCCTAAATGATCTAAGCTTAAACTGTTTTTTCTCTTACTTATGAGCAAAGCTCCTAAAACACATAAAGCCTGAAAAGTATTAAAATATTTCAGGTTGAGCCCCAGACGAAGTAATCCCTGCTGTAAAAAAAAATAAATAACAATCCCTACAAGGGGAAGTAAAATATTTGGAGAAACACTTCTTATCAAAAGTTTTCCTATCATAAGGGCTGTTAAACACATAAGGACCACTCCAAAATGGATAGTGATATCAATAAACCCATTAGATTGTGTAAAGAAAAACCCACTTATTCCAGCAAAAGCATGTCCTACTATTACCCCTGTCACAACCACATACCGTTCAGAAATAGGATGACTTCTAAAAAAACAAGGATTATTTCCATAAATTGCAAAACTATATCCTATCTGAGATCTGAAAAAAATCCACATGCTACACAAAAGAGCAAGACCCACTAAAAATAAGCAAAGTAGCTCTTGCATCGGTAATTGATAATGAAAACTTAAAAAGCCTCCTCCAATCAGATACACTATAAATCCATGAAAGAGTCCATTTGTAATAATAGCAGCTAAAAGAAACGGTATACGTAGAAATTGATTAAATATACTGACAGTAGCGCCAACACACACACCTCCCATCATGGCACTTAACAAAACAAGGGGAAAAGGGAGCTCTTTTGCAAAAAACGCTACAACAGCTCCAAACAAATAAGAACTTTCAAGACTTAAATCAGGTAACTTAAGTAAAGAAAAAATCAAATAAGCCCCTAAAAGAAGGGGTAAAGCTATAAACCCTTGTTCTATAATAGAAAGTATCATTGCACTGCCTCATAATCTAACGTTTCTATAAATGTAAGAGTAAGCCCTTGTTTTTTTGCTGCCTGTAGATTCACACGCAAAGAAAAATTCAAAATAGGTGTTATAGCAATTGTCTCTGGAGAAACTCCTTCTTTCAAAATACGTAGAGCCTTACGTGCTGCCTCTATACCAAAATCCTCTTCATAAACTCCATAAGCTAATGCTGCACCTCGAGCTGGAGAATCCAGATCACTTGCCATTAAAGGAATCTGAAAACGGTTGCATAATTTTACTAAAATATCTAAACCTGACACCACAGTGTTATCTTTAAGGACTAAAACAGCATCAGCCTTCTCCATAAAAGGAGCTACTTTTAATTGGATTTCATTTGTTTGAAATGTTTCTATAGCAATAAGGCTTATATTATGCTTCTTGAGAAAATCTTCAACATCTTGCTTACTCTTATGAGCCCCAGCATCTACAGGGTTATAAACTAACAAAAGAGATTGAATACTAGGTTTACTCTTTATTAACAAAGTAAGAGCTTTATCTATATGGAGAATTTCTTCTACACCTGTAATCCTGGGACCTGGTGCAATATCGAATCCAATAGGATCTGGAACGCAGGTAAAGACAATAGGAGTTGCAATTCTCTTTTTATCAAAAAGCTCTTTTGTCATCCTTGAAGCTATTGTACCAAGTGTTAATACAAGCGCATGATTTTTTTGGCTGATTTCTTCAATTTCTGAATGCATAAGTGTTTTGTTTCCCTGAGCATTATAAATAACAAAACGATATTCATCCCCTTTATCTTCCAGCATAGTTCTAATAAATGCCTCTTCAATTTTTATAAGGCTTGGATGTGTAGCAGGTGTTAAAATAGCAATCGTCTTTTTGCACTCTTGTTGTTTTTGACAGGCAAAACATATCGATAATACACCTAAAATAAAACTCATCCATATAAAAGCTTTTTTCATAATGCACCTTTGTCAGTTGTTGATGAAGATCACAGAAAAAGAAGAATATTTTTTAATAACCCTACATATTTTCAAATCCTTGATCTGTACTTTTGTAATGTAACACCATTACAAGAATACAGTCAAGGGTATTTAAAAGTCCTACGGGAATAAAATTTTTATTTTACAAAAAACTTAGATTTTTCTAACACAACCAACATCTCTTGTAGATATCTCTTTAAACAGCTAACCTAGACTAAATACCATTTAATTTTTCTTGTTTAATGTATAAAAATAAACTGCTGTTTTTTCTTATTTATACCCTGCTGTGGCCGCTGAGATTTTTCCCTCCTCTGTTTTTGCATAAGTTAGGAAAAGCTTTAGGTACTTTAGCTTTTTACACACTGACAAACTACCGTAAACGAGCTTTATCTAATCTCTCTCTTGCAGAAAGCTTACAGCTTACTCCTACACAGATCACAAAGATTGCTAAAGAGTCTTTTCAAAATCTTGTCATTACCTGTTTAGAATATTCCAAACTTAGCTTTAAAAAAGACCTTTCGAGATCTATCATCTGTGAAAACCCAGAGACTGCCATGGATCTTATTGCTAAAAAACAAGGGATTATTTTTTTCTGTGGTCATCAGTCTAATTGGGAAGTTTTGTTTTTAGATGGAACTCAAAGAATGCCTGGAGTGGCTATTGGTCGTCCTATTAAAAATCCCTTCTTATATACATGGATTACCTCTATCAGAGAAAGATTTGGGGGGAAAATGGTGACTCCTCACCAAGCTATGCGAGAGGGTTTTAAAGCTCTTAAACAAGGTAAGTTTCTTGGGATTGTGGGTGATCAAGGGATGCCAGAAAGTGGTTTTCTTTCTACTTTTTTAGGAAGAAAGGCTTGGACCTCTCCAAGTCCTGCCATCTTAGCTTATAGAGCCAAATGTCCTATTATGGTAGCCACTACAAGACGTGAAAATGGCAAATACTTTATTCGATATTCAGACCCGATTTGGCCAGACCTTACCAAATCTTTAGAAGAGGAAATCACCTCTATGATGACTAAAACACTTAAGCTTTTCGAAGAAAGTGTTTACTTAAGACCTGGGCAGTGGCTGTGGCAACATAATAGATGGAAGCAAGAAACTCCTAAAACAGTCTACTACCGCTACCGCTATGATAGTATCTTGATCCTTCTTCCTAAAAACCCAAATACACTCACCTTTTTCTTAAAAGAAATTGAAGTATTTAGAGAAATCTACCCTCATGCATTTTTAACTTTTGCTATTTCTAAAACAGCCTCTTTACCTCCGATGGAAAACATCACTATTTTGCATTACGAAAAAGAAAAAGACCTTTTCCTTAAAGACTACCGCTATAAACTTGTATTTAACTTTACCTCGTTACCAAAGTTAAACCACCATTTCTTAAAACAAAGCGCCTTTAAAGTACTTTCATTAGAAGATCTTAAAAACGCTGCTAAAGAGCATCTCTCTACAGCAAAAGAGTGGAGTTTCTCAGATCTTTTAAAAAGAGCCCTTTGCAGGCCAAACACCTTATGGAAAACAGAAAATGCCTCATAATCGTTTTTTTGTAGATACTTCTTTCACTCTTGATTCACACCTTACGCTACCTGAAGAAGAGTCTTATCACATCATAAAAGTTATGCGTCTACAGGTAGGAGAAAGCTTTGAGCTCATTAATGGAAAAGGATTTTTAGCAGAGGCCAAGCTAGAATCCATCGGCAAAAAAGATCTTGTCTGCTCTATTAGCAAGCTATCTTTTACAGAAAAACCAAAAAACCCATGGATTATAGCCCAAGCCTTTTTAAAACCTTCTTCACTAGAGCTTCTTGTAGAAAAAAATACAGAACTTGGGATGGATCAGTTATGGCTTTTTCCAGCCTATTACAGTGAAAAATCCGATCTATCTTCTAACCAAGAAAAACGTCTTTATGCACATAGAGTCTCTGCTATAAAACAATGTGGAAGACTTTACCTGCCTACCATCCGTCTTTTTGACAGTTTAGAAAAGCTATGTGAAGTAGCTACAAAAACCTCTTCTCATCTTTTTTATGGAGATATCGACCCTAAAGCACCAAAACTACTTTCTTGTCTTTACAACAAACAATTGCTAACTCCTCCGATTTTTTTTATTGGACCAGAACAAGGATTTTACAAAAAAGAAGAACTTTTACTTAAAAAATTTAACGTCCAAGCAGTGAGTTTAAACCCTAATATCCTCCGTGCTGAAACAGCTTCAATGACAGCGAGTGCTTTACTTGCCCATATTTAATTGCCTTAAATAATCCACATCCTGATGATGTGTCCTTATTTTTTTTAAAAAGCCTTTTTATGTCAGCTCCAGAAAAAATACCATCAGAGGTTTTTAGGATGAACCTGACAAACTTTTTTAAGAACCTCTTCTTCTGTAGAGACAGTTCCTCTAAATACAAGTCCTTTATTAGGATCGAGTGTAATCCACTCCCCTTCTTTAATTAAGCTACAAGCACTTTCTGCTCGGACAACAACGGGCACATGGTACTTTAATCCTAGCTCTAGTAGACAAAGCTCAGACTCTTTATCATCTTCAAAATTTTGTAAAACAACACCTGCAGCGCTTTTAATAAAAGACTCGTAATGTCTATCACAGTGAGAAAGGACCAAGATCTTGCCTTCAACCTCATACGTTTTATCATGAACCAAAATAAATAAAGCCTGCCCATAGACATGCTTACCTTTATTAGGCTCCCCTCTCACAATAACCTGTCCTATGCTTTTAATAAGCATCATGTTGGTTGTTCCTCTTACGCCAAAAGGAGTGCCCGCTGTCACTAAAACCATATCTCCATAATGCACATAACCCTGCTGCAAAGTATAACACGTGGCGGCATCAAACGCCTCTTCCATGGTTGTATAGTTTCTAAGAACAGGAACAACACCCCAAACAAGGGCTAACTGATGATAGGTCTTTTTAGAACCTGTCAGAGAAATAATAGGAATATGTGGACGAAATCTAGAAATCATCCTTGAGGTAAAACCTGAACTCGTATAAGTAAAAATAGCCTGAGCCTGTGAGCTATAGGCTGTTTTTACCGTTGCTATTGCAACTGCACTAGAAATATCTTTATAGTTTCTATTGTTATACGTATGGTCATACTGTTTGTAGTCAAAATCTTTTTCAGCTTCTTGTATGATGC
>JBAWWQ010000095.1:0-6449 GCA_037146655.1 Chlamydiota bacterium
CTGGTAGTTGACACGAAGGAACTAAACACTTAAGTCCAACTTGTGCAGTTGTCACTGCAGTACGTGTAAGTTGAGGGGCTTGTTGAGTGCAAGCGGGCGCACCCGGATAGGTAAATGCTGTACAGCGGCAATCTTGAGAGTGCGTTGTTGAGCCTGGAATTTGACTTATTGCCGCTTGCGCCAGAGTAGTTGTTGCAGCAGCTGTAGATTGAGCTAGTGTTGATTGTTTCCTTGCACACGTTTTACCACAGTAAGGGTGCCCTGGATGCACAAATTTTATATGACAGGCTTTACATAATATTGACATTGAATTTACTTGTTTTTTTTAAAGTTATTTAATTTTACATTAAATTAGACTAAAAACCTAATTTTAAATTTTTTTTATTAACCTGTTGTCAAGCTTTGATATTGCAAGATGCTTGGTTGACCGACCTATCAGCAATCCACCGAATTCAATAAATCTTAGATAAGAAGTTAGTTTTTTAGTAAAATGAAGTGGAACTTCAAAAACTAGGAAATCATGTTTAAAATAGAGATAGAGGACTTACCTTAAAGATCTTGCGAAAGGTTACCCTGTTGTGACCGTTTAAGGTGCTTAATTTTAGACATGCTATTGAAGTAATTAAATAATTGCTTTTTTTTGAACATAAAAAAAGGGAACAGAAAAGGTTTCTGTTCCCTTGTATGGGTAGAATTATTTAAAAAAACTCGCAGCCCAAGCTCCCCAGGATTGAGTAGGCTCAGAGCTTGTTGGAGCGGCTGTAGTTGCAGGCTTTGTTTCAGCACGTATTTGCATAAGTAATTGACCTAACCTATTCTGGCCTTGGCCTTGCGTATCAACACCCCAGAATTTATCTCCGTGTGCTGTTGTTTCTCTTAAAGGTGTATCACCAGTAGCTTGTAACAGCTTCCACTCTGTAGTTCCTACTGCAAATTTAGCCCTTAAAATTTCTTCCATAATAACGACATTAACAGAGGTAGTTGCGCCATTATGTAATATAGGGGCTTTATGGGCTGTGTCATCTTTTAGCGTGCTAATAAATAGATCTTTATTCATTAATTGCCAAGATTGTTCACCATCTGCTTCTTGAAATAAAGCTGCAATAGCATTTTGGATAGAGGGTGGATAACTTAAAAAATTTTGAGAAGTTAGTAGTCGAGAAAACTGATAAGCTCCTTCACTACATTTAAATGTAAGTCCTCTAAATATAATAGGGTTTTCACTGATGTAGAAATTGCCTAAAAAATAGGAGGTAGGATTGGTTTCTAATTTATAAAAATCCATACTTGATCCTGCTTTAGACCTTGCTAAGGTTTGAACAGCAGCAATAGAAGTCGTAGGTTGTGATTTTTGTTTATGTAAGCTACTTGCGCAAGCCTGTTGGATATTAGTTAATTGATTCGTTAATTGATGTTCCTGAGAACATACTTGATAACCACTAATAGCTGGTAGTTGACACGAAGGAACTAAACACTTAAGTCCAACTTGTGCAGTTGTCACAGCAGCTCTTGTGAGGGCAGGAGACTGCTGAGAGCAAGCGGGAGAACCTGGATATGCAAATGCCGTACATCTGCAACCTTGAGGGTGAGCTTGTGAGCCTGCTAGTGCACTTAAATGTGACTTAGAGCAAGCCGGTGAACCTGGAAAAGCAGGTTGTCTACAACCTGGAAGTTGGCATAAAGTTGCTTGTGCTACGGTAGTTGTAGTAGTAGCTGCAGCTTGCGCTGCTCCTGCACATGTCCTACCACAGTAGGGGTGTCCAGTAAATGCAGGTCTTATATGACAGTTTTGACATAGTGGCGTTGACATTTGATTAACTCCTTTTATTATTTCAATTTATTAAATTATAATTTTAATTATAGATTAGTTGGTTAATATAAATCAAAATATTAATTTATATAATATTACAGTCTTAAGTTGTTGATAATGAAAGGGTTTCTTGCTAAAAAAAGTCACTTAGCCTTGATTATCAACGAGATACATTGTAATTTTAGTTTTGGAGACCATCATGATTTAATGAGGCTTAGAAAGATCTAATCAGCTGGTTAAGGAGAAAAAAGGTGTATATTGTTTTTTTGATTGCCTGAAAAAAGAATCTGCCACATAAAGAAATAAGAGACAATCAGACAGGAGTTCCTTATGAATACCCATGAATATCAAGCTAAAGAGATTTTACAAAAATATGGGGTCCCTATTCCAAAGTTTGGTGTGGCAAAGAGTTTGCAAGAAGTGAAGAAAATCATCCATGAGATGAAATTTTCTCAGGCTGTGATAAAAATCCAGGTTCATGCAGGTGGAAGGGGGAAAGCTGGGGGTGTTAAACTAGCTAAAACACCAGAAGAAATAGTGACTTATGCACAAAAGCTTCTTGGCATGAAGCTTGTTAACAATCAGACAGGACCTGAAGGGATCATTGCCCATCAGATTCTTATTACAGAAGCTGTTGATATCCATAAAGAGTACTATATAGGGGCTATTATTGATCGTAGTAAAGCTCGCGCTGTACTGATTGCCTCTCCTGAAGGAGGGATGGAAATCGAGGAGGTTGCGGCAAAAAATCCAGAAAAGATTCTAACGCTACCTATTCAGTTAAACGGCAGTATGCGTAGCTATCATTTGATTAGACTAGCTAACTTTATGGGCTGGAAAGGAGATTTAGCTAAACAAGGGATCAAATTAGCAAAGGGGCTAGCTCAAGCTTTTATGGACTGTGATGGGTCTTTACTCGAGATTAATCCTTTAGTAGAAACAATAGATGGGAAACTATGGGCGGTCGATGCAAAACTTAGTGTAGATGATAATGCTCTTTTTAGACAAAAAGAGATCGCAGCTTTTTATGATAGTACGCAGGTTTCTAAAAACGAAGCAGAAGCTCATAAGCATCATTTAGCTTATATTTCTTTACAGGGTAATATTGGGTGTATGGTTAATGGTGCAGGGCTTGCTATGGCTACGATGGATGCTATTAATTACTATGGAGGTAAGCCCGCTAACTTTTTAGATGTGGGTGGCGGAGCAACTAAAGAGGTTGTAAAAGAGGGTTGTAAAATTATTCTAGCAGACAAACATATTAAGGCTATTTTGATTAATATTTTTGGTGGAATCATGGATTGTGCAATTATTGCAGAAGGTGTGATTGCAGCCGTTGCTGAGCTATCAATCAAAGTACCTTTAATAGTTAGGCTTGAAGGGACGAATGTAGAAAATGGAAAAAGGCTTCTTAAAGAGTCAAAGCTTGCGATTATTTCTGCTGATGGAATGGATGAAGCTGCAAAAAAAGCTGTTGAAGCACTCAAACTTTAAAGGATGGAAAAGACGTGGGAATATTGATTAATAAACAGACTAAGGTGATCACTCAAGGGATTACAGGTAAAGCCGGTAGTTTCCATACGCAAGAGGGTATCCTTTATGGATCTAACTATGTGGGAGGTGTAACACCTGGTAAAGGTGGAACATCTATTTTAAACCTTCCAATTTTTGATACAGTAGCAGAAGCTAAAGAAAAGGTTCATCCCGATGCAACGCTTATCTTTGTTCCACCGCCATTTGCTGCAGAAGCTATATTAGAAGCAGAGGAGGCAGGCATTGCTCTTATTGTTTGCATCACAGAAGGGATTCCTATCAAAGATATGATTGAGGTATCACAGGTAATGCGTGCTTCTAAAACATCACGCCTTATAGGGCCCAATTGCCCAGGTATTATCACAGCAGAAGAGTGCAAAATAGGTATTATGCCAGGGTATATTCATAAAAAAGGAAAAATAGGTATTGTATCTAGATCCGGAACTTTGACTTATGAAGCAGTATGGCAAACTACAAAATTAGGTCTTGGGCAAACTACTTGCGTAGGAATTGGTGGAGACCCTCTTAACGGAACCCATTTTATTGATGTCTTAAAGCTTTTTGAAAAAGACCCTCAGACAGAGGGGATTTTGATGATTGGGGAAATCGGAGGTGATGCTGAGGAATTAGCTGCCGAGTGGATTTCGCAGTCTTGTTCAAAGCCTGTAGCTGCATTTATTGCCGGAGCAACAGCACCTGCTGGAAAAAGAATGGGCCATGCTGGGGCGATTATTTCAGGTGGTCAAGGAACCGCTGAGCAGAAGATCCAAGCACTTAAAAAAGCGGGAGTTACAGTTGCTGCAACACCTGCAGAGATGGGCCTAGCTATGCAGTCAGCTCTTGGAAGTAAGAGATAATATGGAAAAAGTTTCAATACCTGTTCGTATATCACCCATGTTTTGGCTAACAGCTGCTATTATTGGCTGGTTAAATAGCCGTAGCCTAGTAGGGACCCTTATTTGGGTCGTGATTATATTCGTGTCGATTTTGGTTCATGAGTATGGCCACGCACTTATGTCTAGATTTTTTGGCCAGTTTCCTCGCATTGAGCTTGTAGCATTTGGTGGACTTACTTACCCAGAAGGGCCAGTTATTTCGCTCGGTAGAGAGTTTCTTGTCGTGCTAAGTGGTCCCGTATTTAGTTTTGGACTCTACGTGCTGGGAGCTCTTTTACTGAAGGTTCCAACTATTGCAGGATCTGCTGCTATGCCTATTATTCAAGCATTTAGTTTGATTAATCTATTTTGGACAATTATCAACTTATTCCCTGTTCTTCCTTTAGATGGAGGACAACTTATGAGAATTACATTAGAGTCGATGCTTGGTGTAAAGGGATTAAGGATCGCTATTGGAAGTAGTATTGCTATAGCTGTTTGTGTAGGAGTGGTGACAATTATTTTAGGTTGGTTTTTTATTGGGGCGATATTTCTTCTATTTGCCTTTCAAAATCTACAATCGTGGAAAGTCTCTCAGGTAATTTCTCGTTCGGATCAAAATCAAAACTTTCATAAACTACTCATCGAAGCTGAAGAATACCTACTACAAGGTAATACACAAGCTGCAGCACCCCTTTTAGAAAATTTAAGAGCCTCTACTCAAAAAGGGATTTTATTTATTACAGCGACTCAGTATTTAGCTCGTATTCGATTTGAAAAAGGGTTGACAAAAGAAACTTATCAGCTTCTTTTATCTATTAAAGAAAATCTATCTGATGACTTTATGATGCTTTTACATTTTGTAGCATTTGAAATGAAAGATTATAAACTTGTCTATGAGCTAAGTGGAAGATGTTTTCAAAGAGAACCCTCATTAGAGGTTGCTATCCGTAACGCTATCGCAAGTGCTTCTTTAAATCAGGCAGATCAAGTGGTAGGTTGGCTCGAAGCAGCCCTTCGAGAAGGACTTCAAAATCTTATAGAGATTACGCAAGATGAGGTTTTCAATACTGTTAAAAACAACCCTCAATTCATAAAGTTTTTAAATAGTCATCGCATGTGATAATTTTTGAGACATTTTCATAGTTAACGATAGAGACATCTTCCATAGAAAATTCTCTATCACCTGTATAGATTACATAGCCTCGATCAAACTTTTCTTTTGCAAGAGTTTGAAAAGTTAAGATATTTTTGCTGAAATTTAAGTTGAAAGTTTGAGAAGATTTTACTTCAATGGGTGTTAATCGTCTTCCTTGTTCAAAAATAAAATCGATTTCAAATCCTTTATGGTCTCTATAGAAATATAGGTGGGGATCTAACCCTTGATTAGAGCGAGCCTTATAAAGTTCTAAAAAAACCAAATTTTCGAAAAGAGCCCCTTTAAGAGGATCACGAGAAAGTTGCTCAGGTGTTTCAATCCCGAGTAAATAGCACGCTAATCCGACATCAGTAAAATACAATTTAGGGGATTTAATACTTCTTTTTCCAAAATTTTCAAAATAAGGCTGCAGCAAAATGACTAGATAAGAGGCTTCTAAAAGAGAAATCCAATGTTCGATTGTAGTAGCAGATACGCCGAGATCATTTGCTAAACTAGATAGATTAAGTAATTGACCTATACGACCGGCGCAAAGTTTAATAAAACGCTGAAATTGAGATAGATCTTTTATGTTAATCAGTTGTCTTAAGTCTTTTTCAAGATACGTTTGGTGGTAGTTTCTGTAGGTTTTTAAGGGATTTAATCCATCTTTAAAAATACGCGGATAACCACCTTTAATCATAAAATCGTCTAAAGAGTCCTTAAAGCCAGCATCAGATAATTCACTAAGACTCATAGGCAGTAAAGAGAGTAAAGCGACGCGACCTGCTAAAGATTGAGAAATACCTTGATGGAGACCAAGCTTATGACTTCCTGTTAAAATAAACTCACCTTTAATATCGTGCTCATCTACAAGTACTTGTATATAGGAAAAGAGATTGGGGACTTGTTGAATTTCATCAATGATCATTCCATGACGTGACTGGTTTAAAAAACCTCTAGGGTCTTTTTCTGCATATTCTCGGATGTCTGGCGCCTCAAGGTTAAAATAAGGAAGATGAGGAAACACTTCTTTTACAAGCGTAGTTTTTCCAGATTGTCTAGGCCCTGTTATTGTTACTACTGGATAGGC
>JBAWWQ010000096.1:0-6330 GCA_037146655.1 Chlamydiota bacterium
TCTAACGACTTTATCTATAAGTCCTATCTTTTCTAAAGAAGAGATTTCGTCCATAGGGCATATGATTAACTTCAGCGATGTCCCTATTGTAGAATTTATTAAATTTGTTAGTAAGATTGCTGAAAAAACATTTGTTTTTAAAGTAGATGAACTCAACTTCAAGGTCTCTTTTATCTCTGGGAAAACAGCTTCTTCCCAATCAATTATGCAAGCCCTTTTTCAGATCCTTGAACAACATCACTTCAAAGTTAAAGAAAAAAAAGATTATGTACATATTGAAAAAATGTCTGACCGCGAGATTAAAGCAAAAGTTGGAGGGCACCTTGATTTAAAAACAACTGCATGGAATGAATCAGAAACCCAGCTAAGCACTACTTTTCAACATAATCAAGAAGAGCCATACGATGGTAATAGAGGATTTTATGTCTACAAGCTCCAATATCACAAAGGTTCTGAAATTCTCCAAACAATCAAACAGCTTGTCAGCGCAAAAAAAACCGCCCGCGACCTCCAGCAAGCTGCAGAATCTCTTCAATGGGTAGAAGCAACTAATAGTTTAGTATTTAGCAGTGAGCCTTCAAGTGCATTAGACATCCAACGCCTTATTAAAAGTATCGATACTGCACAAAAGCAAGTATTTATTGAAGTACTTGTCATAGAAACAGATGCTAAAGAAGCCTCAGAATTTGGCTTAGAATGGGGTGGCAGTGGTCATGTAAAGAACAAATTGGGTTTTGGCTTTGGCAACTTCCCCTCTCATGGAGGAAGCCTTCTTGCTCAAAGTTTACAAGGAGGCTCTAATCAAGTCCCTTTTGGAAAAGGCTTTGATCTAGGTGTTATTGGAGACTTGATTTTACATAAAGGAAGATCTTTTCTATCTTTAGGATCGTTAATTTCCGCGTTAGAAAAAGATGGCAAAGTTTCTATTGTTCTTAACCAAAAAATCATCACACAAGACAATAAAAGTTCTAGCATATTTGTTGGAGATAACATCCCTTTTACAGGATCTGTTGTACAAACCATTGGAGCTTCTCAACAAACTCTTGCTAACATCGAATATAGGGATATTGGGGTAAGTTTACAAATCACCCCTCTTTTAGGGGATTCTGACATCATCACACTCGACATTAAAGAAGAGATCACAGAAGCCCGGGATGATTTAAGAGATCTAGATACAAAGGTAAATGGAATACAAACTACAAAAACCAACATGGTAACAAGAGTTCATGTTCCGGATAAAAATTTCCTTGTTTTAAGTGGCATGGTAAAAAATTCAAAAATTCATCGCAAATCGGGCATACCCTGTCTTGGAGGACTTCCTTGGATAGGAGCCGCTTTTAGTAAAACAAAAATCGATAAAGAAAAGAAAAATATCTTAATTTTTGTCAGACCACAAATCGTTCACTCTTTTGAAGACTATCAAGTCATTACCACAAAAGAAGAAAAAGCTTATAACGCTGAAGTAGATGCAAAAAACCAAGTCAATTTCAAACCATTTACTGAGTAACCCATGCATATAGAGCCTTATAAAGAACCGTCCTATGAAAAAAATTACGTGGAAGGTCCAGCTTGGAAAGCTTTCTTCTCTAAATTCCCTTACGAAATAACAAGTGCTGAAAAAAAAGAAATTTTAAACCATTTTATAGAGCATCTCTCTCATCTGATCCGTCGACAAATGCAAAGAATGATCGATACTTATAAAAAAATGGATAAATGGTAATAGTCTATGGCAAAAAGCATTACAATCGACACCTTTCCATTAGATCTAGTTCAGTGGCTACCACCAACTACTCCTTCTCATACTTATCATCCAGATGCTTCATCTATTTTCAGTCAAACAAGCCTCTGCGTTATAGAACCAACTCGACCTTATCTTACAAGTCTTTTTGGGCAACATAAACAAAAATCATGGGCTGATATTTTTCCGCCTCACGATTTTTACAAGCAAAGTGATCGCTTTTTTCACCATACTATCCTACCCGGATTTAGTGCTGCTGCCCTTTTAAAAAAATATGATACTGCTGTTGAGAATTTTACTTTAGAAAATATAGAGTTTTGTCCTGTAGCCGCAGACAAAATCTTGGAATGTTTAGAGACAATCAATACCCTAGAAATTGAACTTGGAAAAATCCTCGCAAAAATTTTACAGTATAAAAAGGGTTAAGCTTTTAAAGCTTTCTCTTCTCTCAGCCAAGAATAAAAAGAGCTAACACCTAAAACTACAATAAAGACCACGCTGACCCAACCTATTACAAAAAACACATCATCAAACGAGGCTATATGGGATTGGATTTTTATATTACTTGTTAGATAGTTTTTGGCTTTTATAGTCGCTAGATAATCACTTTGTCCAGTTACATCTTCCATACGAATCTGCCAGGATCTTAAAAAATTTTGCACATGGGCTCCATATATATCTACCTGCTCTCCATACCTTAGATTATGAAAAGCCTCCCTCATTACAGTCATTGTAGAAATTATAGAAGAAGCTGTCCCTCCGATGATTTGTTGACAAGATCCAATAAGCCTCCCAGCATGTTCACCTTCTTCTTGTGGAATAGACTGCAAAGAAAATACTAAAAGGGGCTGCCAAGCAAGTCCCATACCAGCCCCCCTTAAAAATAAAAAAAAGATAATATCCTTAGGCTCTGTCTGGAAGGTAAGTGCATGATTAATAAAGCAACTAAGGGCGATCAAGCTAAAACCTACTAAAATAAAATAAACAGGAGGGATAGTTTTCATAAATAACGTCAACATACCAAAAGCAAATAAAGAAAACCCAAAAACAGATAAAACAAGTCCTATAGTGATATATTCATACTGAAAAGCTGTCCGAAGTGTATAAATTAATTGGGTGACTCCCCCAAACATCAACATCCCTAAAATCATAATGCCTATACAGGCTAAAGTAAGATTTTTGTATTTGAATAAAAAAAACGGGAATAAGGGGACTTTAACTTTTTCATAACGGACAATAAGTAATATTAAAAAAAGAACAATTAAAAAAACAAAGATTAAAGAAAATGTAGATCTCCATCCTAAAGTATTCCATGGAGCCTTTACCTGACTAAAAAAAATTGCTAAGCTCCCAAGTAGTCCTAAAAAATAGATATACTCTAAAAAATCAACGGGAACCTTTTCTGTAAGTGTATCTGCAACTTCCTTAAAAGAAATCCATAACAAAAGCAAGCAAACAATCCCAATAAACACATCAATAAAAAAAGCTAATCGCCAATGTGCTGATTGACCTATTACACCACCTGCAAGAAGAGCTAAGGCAACACCTAGTCCAAAACTCATATACGTATTAAGTGTTAAAGCAGCTCCATGAAATTGAGGTTTTACCATCCTTTTTATAATAAAAACGGTACAAGAAAAAATAAAGCCAGCTCCTATACCAGTAATGAGCCTACCTGCTAAAAGCTCATAATAGCTTGTCGATATACCGCAAATAAAGCAGCCAAAAATCAAAAGAGAAAGACCGATTGTATAGCACACTTTTTTAGTATATCGATTAGAAAAATAGGTGAAAATAGGTGTAGGTATCGCAATACCTATAAATAAGAGGACAGAAATCCAGCTTCTTCTAGTATCATCAATTGCGAAATACCCTTGAATGTCATAGATTGAAAGCGTCACGCCAAAGCTTTCAACCCCGATAAGCAAATTTGCTAAAACCACAACAAAAAGAACAAAAACCTTTCTTATAGGAGAGTCTATCGAAAAAAGCTTAGGATCACTCCAGTGAAAAACATCTTTGAAAGAAATCATTTATCCACATCTATGTAAACTTCAGCAGAAATTCCAGGAAATAAATATAAAGGCTGATTTTTAGGAAAATTAGCAGGTTTTTTTATAGAAATTTTGATGGGTATACGCTGCTCAACTTTTGTATAATTACCTGTTGCCGTATCTTGAGGAATCAAGCTAAACTCTGAAGCTGCAGCTCCATTTATAGCAAAAACCTTCCCTTCAAATGTATACCCTGGATAAGCATCTATATGGATTTTGACAGAGCTGCCCAATCTAACCTTACGGATTTTTTTCTCCTCGATATTAGCAAGAACCCAAACATCCTCTAAATTATACATCGTATAAAGAGTTTGCCCAGCCTGCATCACATCACCTAACCATACCCATCTTTTAGCTATTACCCCATCTTCCGATGCTTGGATTTCATAATTGCGCAATTGCGCATCTATGACATCAAGTTGTTTTTTCGCAAGATCTAGGTTGGCATATGATAAATTAAGTTCAGCCTCAGCCATTTCAAAATCTTTTTGCTTATGATCAAATTCTTGGGCGCTGATAATCCTATCTTTAATTCCCTGTAAAGCTCTTTCATAGTCGTTGCGTATTTTTAGAAAATTTGCTTCTTTAACTAAGACTTCTTGCTGCAAACTTGTAATACTTGCTAAAGCTTCTTGTTTTTGAGCAAGAGGAACTTTATTGTAAAGCCTTGCTAAAAGCTGTCCTTTTTGTACAGAATCTCCCTCATCCACATAAAGCTCTGTAATACGTTCTACAACGTTGGTACTTAAATCTACCCCGTACCCTTGGACAAATGCATCATTTGTCCATACATAAATAAACTGCCGATAGATAATAAAGCCAAGGCCTAACACAAAAACAGAAGCCCCTAACACGATTCCTATAAATTTAAAATAAAAATGCTTCTTTTTATTGTCCATGTTAAGAACCTTCAGAGGGTTTTGTTAAATCTATACCTGTTGCGTGTCTTAAACCATAATAGGCCTTAAGAAGATCAAATCGTGCTTTATTTTTGTTATTTACAGCTTGAATAAATCCATCTACAGAAATCTGATAATCATAAATTGTAGCATACCCTATTCCAAGCTGATCATTAGCTAAAGTTACCGTTTGTTCAGCAAGCCTTACGTTAGCATCAGCTGTCACATAATTAGCAACAGATTCTTCTATATCAAAAATCTGTTTTCTTACATCAGCATAAGTATCTTGCACAGCTTGTCTATATTTAAACTCTTTTGACCTCTTCTCAAATCTTGCTTGTTTAATCCTTCTTTCTCTTCCAAGTCCATCAAAAAGGAGCCAATTAAACTGAAGGCCTACACCCCACTGCATCGTCTGATTGTTAAATCTAGAAGAAGGAAGATTTTCGACAGTTGAAGGATCTCCCCCATAATTTACGTTAAGACTTAAAGTAGGCAAATATTCACCCTTTCTTTTTAACACTTCTTTACCAGCTATTTGAACATCCGTCTCAGACACTTTGAGGTTAGGTTGATATTTCAAAGCTTTCTCTTCCCATAAAATAATTTCTGCTTTCGTAAAAAGTTTTTTCATAGCTCTTTCTTCAATACATGGATAATCTTTTTCAAAAATCTTCTCGTTAAGCGCTACCGTTTGTGCATTAAAAAGTGCCTGCATCTGATTTAGTTTATCTTTAATTTCAGGAATCTCATCAAGTGGAATTTCTACTTTAGCAAAGGCTATTTCAACATCACCTGGTATAAATCCTAAAATGCTCGCCATAGCATCCATATCAATTTTCTTTCTTTTAATCATTTCATAGTAGTGAGTTGTAGCATTTGCAATCGCAACTTTACTTTGGTTAACATTATATAAAATCGAAGTTCCAATCTGATAACGGTCTTCCATCCTCTTCGATAAACTTGTAAGCAGCTCTATTTTTTCCTTCGCAGCTGAGATCATCTCCATATCTAAAATTACTTGGTAATAAGCCGTTCTTACCTGAAAAAGAGCGTCAATAATGGCTGCATTCAGAAGAAGCTCAAGCTGCTGAACACCTAGATCGGCAATTTTCACATTGTAATAACGATCGCTTGCTACTAATGCCTGTGTCACAGACAGTTGTGTTAAAAAAGCGCTTTTACTATTTGTAACAGGAGATAGTTTATTTAAACCATACAGGCTGCTCATCGCCTGCACTTGAGGTAGCCATTTAGAAAGAGTCTCTAACCTGCCCTCTTTTGCCTTAGCATAAAGCTCTCTTAAACTATTGACTTGATTATTGCGATCTAATGTGATGAGTTCTGCCTGCTCAAGGGTTAAATCATACAAACGCTGCACATCACACGTCCCGAAAATAGAGACAAAGACACCTATTAATAAAAACCACTTACAAGATGTAGGATTTAAAAACTTAATAATAAACAAGTTACACTTAAAATCCCTTACGCATAGACCGTATTTTTCTTTTTATTTTAAAAATACATTATTTTTTATTAAAAAGAAACAAAAGCAAAAATTTAATGAATTAATGTTAATTAGAATGTTTTAAATTTTTTAAAAAATGGATTTATTCTATATTAAAAATAGGGGTTTCTT
>JBAWWQ010000097.1:0-6275 GCA_037146655.1 Chlamydiota bacterium
ATATAAATTATTAGGAATAGATACGCAATCACTAGAGCAGCGGATTCGTAATCCGTTGGTCTGTTTTATTTTTCCATAGATAACTTGCGCAATGATTGCGTAAAAACAAGCGATTTTACGCATTTTTCCCGCATTAGAAGAAAAACTTAACTGAAAATCAGATGAAAACGCTGCATCTGCATCTTGAATACTTACCTGACTACTTATGAAAGAGAATTGTTCTGATGTATTCAGACGAGTTGCGTAAAAAATGCGGAAAATATGCTGTGGACAGCTTTTGGACATAAAAAAACCTCTGATGTAAATGTATGTATCAGAGGCCTTTAAGATCTGTAAAAAAATACTCCGGATGCTAGATTCGAACTAGCGACCAACGGATTAACAGTCCGCTGCTCTACCGCTGAGCTAATCCGGAATAAAGTGCTACATATTATCCTAAGAAAAAAATAAAAGCAAGATCTAGTTTTTGAAATCTTTGAAAAAAAGTACTGGGAAAAACAAAAAGTCTGTTACCATCATGCCCATACAATATAGGCTATAGATTAATGAGCGAAAACTACCATGATCAAATCACAGGCTGCGTTGAAAACATTGTTTTCTCAGGCGAAGAATCCGGCTTTAAAGTAGCCAATTTAAAAGAGCCAAAAAAAAAGGATCTAACCTCTATTATCGGCACGATGCCTACCATCCAGCCTGGTGAGACTCTCTTTTGTAAAGGTATATGGAAACACCACCCCAAGTATGGAAAACAATTTGAGGTAGTAAGCTACGAACAAAGTGCTCCCACAGACCTTTTAGGGATTCAAAAATATTTAGAATCTGGTCTTATTAAAGGAATAGGGCCTACTTATGCTAAAAAAATTGTAGATAAATTTGGACTCAATACTCTCCAAATTCTCGACGAAACTCCTGAAAAACTAGCAGAAATAGATGGCATAGGAGCCAAAAGACTCGAACTCATCCAAAAACACTGGAAAGAACAACATGCTATACGACATGTCATGATCTTCTTACAAGGCCACCATATTAGCCCAAATCTTGCTCAAAAAATTTATAAACTTTACGGCGATGAAAGTATCGATAGAGTTAAAGAAAATCCTTACGGATTAGCTAAAAAAATTTTTGGCGTAGGTTTTAAAACAGCGGATACAATCGCCCATAATTTAGGTTTTGCTAAAGACTCCCCCTATAGATTAGATGCAGGCATTGAATTTCTTTTATGGGAGCTAAGTAGTGATGGGCATGTATGCATGCCCCATGATGAGTTAATAACTCAAACTAAAGCTCTTTTAGATGTCGATATCGAGCTTATTGAAACTAGATTAGAAGCTCTTGTTTCACAAGAACATCTCATACAAGCATCTATTGATGAAGTAACAACTTATTGGGTAAAGCCTCTTTATCTTAAAGAAATTAGTATTGTTAAAGAGCTCGATAGACTCATATCAGCTAAATGCAATATACGTGATTTAGATTTATCAAAAGCCATAGATTGGGTAGAAGAAAAAATGCGACTTAGGCTTGCTACCCAGCAAAAGGAAGCTCTTCTTTTAAGTTTGCAACATAAGATGCATATCATCACAGGTGGCCCAGGAACTGGTAAAAGCACAATCACTAAAGGGATTTTAAGAATCACAGAAAAGTTAACAAGTAATATTTTGCTTGCAGCTCCAACAGGACGAGCAGCCAAACGTCTTGGAGAAATCACCCATAAAAAGGCTTTTACCATACATAGCTTACTAGAGTTTGATTACACTAACGGTGGTTTTAAAAAAGATAAAGATAATCCTCTTTCATGTGATCTGCTTATGATTGATGAAGCCTCTATGATTGATACTCACTTAATGAGCTCTCTTTTAAAAGCTATCCCAAGTCATGCTCGTGTAATTTTTATTGGAGATGTCGATCAGCTGCCAAGTGTTGGACCTGGAAATATTCTTAAAGATATGATTTTATCTGGAACACTGCTTGTCACAAAACTTACACAAATTTTTAGACAAGCTGCCGGATCTAAAATCATTACAAATGCCCATAGAATCAATCAGGGATATTTCCCCGATATCGCTAATGAGCCAAATAGTGATTTTATCTTTATCGAATCAGAAGATCCTGAAGCTATTCAAAACCAGATACTTCATCTTATAAAAAATGAACTACCCGAAAAATATCATTTTGATCCTCTAGAAGATATTCAGATTTTATCTCCTATGAGAAGAGGTGGTGTAGGTATAGAAAACTTAAATCATATGCTACAGCAACACTTAAACCCTTCTTCAAAACCACTCCATAAGATGGGCAGAACTTTTCATATTGATGACAAAGTTATTCAACTGAAAAATAATTATGATAAAAACGTCTTTAATGGTGATGTAGGATTTATTACATCGATTGATTTTGAAGCAGAACAGGTAAGTATCTGTTTTGATGAAGAAGTCGTCCTTTATGATTTCTCAGAGATGGATGAGCTCTCTTTAGCTTATGCTATTTCTATCCATAAATACCAAGGAAGTGAATGCCCTTGTATTATTATGCCTGTACATACCTCACACTTTAAACTCTTATATAGAAATCTTCTCTATACAGGGATCACACGAGGAAAAAAACTTGTCATCCTCATTGGAACGAAAAAAGCCCTTTTTATGGCAGTAAAAAATGATGAAGTACAAAAACGCTTTACAGGGTTAAAGCATTTTCTTATGCAAACACTTCCTCAAAAAACACAAATAACAGTGAGTTCCTAATCTCTCCAATACCCACTATATCGTCCACCTTTGTAATAGATCGGATGATCCGGGCTGTAGTAATCACGATTGGCAGGAAATTCCTCATGCTGTCCTCTCCACTGCCAATAGTCTGCTTCGTTTTCAAACCATAGACCATAATAAAATCCTGGACCAAACCAAACGTCTTGACCAACACTATATCGAGGATTATCTAAACCATCACTGTTTTCTTCTGTTGTTTCAACTAATTGAATTGTTGGGGATGTAGCTTCCAATACTGAAACACTCAAACTGCCAATACCTAAAGCTAAAAAAATAGAAAATTTTTTCTTTAACATGAATTTCCTTACTCAATCATTTTTTTTGTCGCTAACCTATTTTATCTACGACCACGCCATCCATACCAACCTCCACGCCATCTACCATCATGACGGTAATAAATTGGACGATCTCGATGATAATAATACCGGTTAGCGGGATAGTCCCAGTGATTGCGGCGCCATTGCCAATACTCAGGTTCATTATCAAACCAAACACCATAATAATACCCTGGACCAAACCAAACATCTTCATGTACTGTATATCCTTCTGGATACTCATCAGCTCCATCATATATCCCATGATAACTTTCAGAAATCAAAGCCTCTGGACGAATACTTTCTTGTTCCAGTGAATAAATAGAAAAGCACGATATAATAGCAATCAACCATATTTTTTTTGTAATCATAGAGTTCCCTCGTAATACTTTCCTATCTATCAGATAGTTTTTTTTAGTGAAACATGTCAATATACAAATTATTTACATCACAAAATTTTAAATCCTGATAAATTCTTAATAAAAAGAAGGTACCAAGCGATATGGGGTTTGTTTTACCAGCCAGAGCTTTAGCTAATCAAGACCTCCATCCATTATTTTTAAATGAAACAGTCTCTAATTATAAAAAACTTTTTTATATAAAAGGTGATCCGACTTTTATAAAAACTGATTTTTGGCAATCTATGTCATGGAAACCTGCCAAAAAATCTCATTCAGATCTTTTAAATTCTTCTTTATTTTCTACCATAGAAAAAACTTATACTGCATTTTGTGATAACGCTCTGTCATCATTAGACTATGTTACCCCTCCCCAAACAAGTAAAATCCCCCCTATCTTACACTTTATATGGTTAGGATCACAACTTCCTCTGTTTGCTAAGCTTAGCATCCAATCATGGCAAATGCAGCACCCTGGATGGGAAATTAAATTATGGGATGATGTTGCAGTAGAGACATTTCAGTGGTCAGATACAAGATGCAAAAACAACTTCTATCAAGCTAGCCTCTTTGCAGAAAAAGCTGATATCTTGCGCTATGAAATTCTTTATCAATATGGAGGAATTTATAGTGATACAGATGTAGTTTGTTTAAAACCCTTTCACCATTTACTCACAGAGAATCTTGAGTTTTTTACAGGAATAGAAACAAATAATACCCCACTTCATGTCGCTACCGGTATTATAGGAGCGAGCAAAGGATCAGATCTGCTCAAGTATTGTATTGATCACCATATGGGAAAATTAGAAGCTCCAGATGTCACCATTTTAGAAAGAACGGGTCCCGCTCTATTTAGCCTTGCATGCAACCACATCTTATCTTCCAAAACAACTCCAAACAATCACTTAGTACTGCCAGTCACTTACTTTTATCCGTTACCTTTTAAAAATAGAAATATCCCAATTGATCAAGTGCAAGACTATATCCAAAAAGAAAGCATGGCCATTCATTTATGGAATAGCTCGTGGCTACAATAAAGTGATCTTATTAAGCATTGGCTGACATAGCATGCAATTTAGCTAGCTGCGCGGCAATAATCTCATCTTCCACTTTTTTGAAAAGAATCTTTGGTTCTTCAAGCAGCTGCCCTACTTGCAAAGGCTTTAACTGTTTCCATCGAATATCTTTTAAATCCGATGTGCTACCGAGCATTTTAAAAAGCTCCAAAGCTGCTGTAGGGATCATGGGTAAAGATATTAAAGCTAAACTTTGTAAACACTCTAAACAACAGGAGATTGTTGTTTTCATCCGCTCATGTGTAGTTTCTAGCTTAGCATCGACCCATGGTTTTTTTGTGTCGAAATAAACATTACCTAAAGAAGCGAGTTCCATAAAAGCAAGAGAAGCTTTTCTTAAAGAGAACTGCTCATAAGCTAGCTCAGCTTTATGAACAATTTCTCGAATTGCCTTTAGAAAATTTTGATCGATCTCTTCTAATTGTCCTCTTTCTGGAACTTTTTGTTCACAATGTTTCTTGGCAAAAACAAGGGTTCTATTTACAAGATTACCAAATTTTCCGACAAGTTCTGCGTTACAGCGCATCTGGAAATCATTCCATGTAAACTCTGCATCTGCATTCTCTGGGGCATTGGCCGACAAAGTATAACGAATCTGATCGGCAGAGAAGTCTTCTAAAAACTCTTCCATATCAATTGTCCAACCTGCAGACTTACTAAACTGTTTCCCTTCTAAATTAAGAAATTCATTAGCTGGGACCTCGTCTACAAGCTTATAAGGAGTATTTTGGCCCATGCACATAGCTGGGAAAAAAATCGTATGAAATGGAATGTTATCTTTACCAATAAAATGCACAAGTTTTGTATCGTCTTGTAACCAATAACGCTCCCAGGCCCTCGGCTCACCTATTAACTGTGCCCACTGCATTGTTGCAGAGATATAGCCAATGGGCGCATCAAACCACACATAAAGAACTTTGCCATCTGTATTTTCTAAAGGAATTTTAATTCCCCAATCCGAATCTCTTGTAATAGCCCGAGGTTTTAAATCTCGAATATATCCTTCTACAAAGTTAACAACATTAGGCTTCCAATGTTTTAAGCTAAGCCACTTTAAAAGCTTATCTTTAAATAGATCAAACCTTAAAAACCAATGTTTTGTAAGTTTTAAAGTAAGTGGGCTTCCTGTCGCTTTTGAACGTGGTGATAGTAAATCTGTCGCTTCAAATGAAGCCCCACAATGAGGACATTCATCTCCTCTAGCTCCATCTTTTTTACAAACAGGACAAATACCTGTCACATAACGATCTGCTAAAAATTTCTTATCCTGCTCTGAATAAAGCTGCTCTGTCTCTTTTTCTTCTATATAACCGTTTGCTAATAGATCTAAAAAAAACTGCTGAACAGGCTGTTTATGACCTTCCCATGTTGTTCTTGAGTAGTGGTCAAAAGAAATGCCTAACTTGTCAAAAAGTTTTTTGTTGATTTCATGATAATAATCAACATGTTCGCGAGGAGATCGGTTAGCAGCTTCAGCACTCATCGTAATAGCAAAGCCATACTCATCAGATCCTGAAATATACAAGACATCTTCACCCATAAGTCTTTTAAATCTTGCAAAACTATCTGATGGAAGAAATGCTCCTGCAAGATGCCCAAAATGTATCACACCATTAGCATATAAAAGAGCTGACGTAATGAGATAACGACTTGCCATAAAACCTTAATTACTCTTGAACTTCAAAATTTTGTACTAATGCTCTATTTAAAAAAGTATAAGTA
>JBAWWQ010000098.1:0-6243 GCA_037146655.1 Chlamydiota bacterium
CCCCAAAAGAATTGCATATTTTTCCATTTAAACAACCTTAAATCCATTTTTTAAAACAAGCTCTTGAAAATGACAACTTTCAAACAGGATGATTTCTACATTCCTTTCAATTTGACCTTCTAATTTTGTCCAAACATCAAATCGATCTCCTTCAAAGTGTTTAAGAACAATATCGACATCAGAATGCTTAGAAAACGCAAAAGGAACAAGAATCGATCCAACCAAATACACATCCACGCCAGAATGATTAAATTCTTTATTTAACGCTGCAATTGCTCGACTCAGTACTAATTGCCTGTCAGCTTCCCTCTCTTGCTTAGACTGCTCTTCTTTTGTAAAAAGATTTTTTTTGGCTTCTTCGTAATTAAATTCTTTGTCCATTATCAATCTCTTGTAAAACAAGCTCTTATACTATAATAGATAGAAATATTATAGAACATTTTTTGGTGGTTTATCGCGGTGCTCTTTTAAGATGAGATTGGATATACCCCTCTAAACGGACTTGCTCATCTGAAGATAGCTCAGGAAAACACTCTTGTCTAGATTGTATCAATCTTTGCTCTAAAGAACCCTCTTCTATTTTTTGAGCCCTAGCTAACACACAAGAAAAAGGTATCCACAATCCACTGTCTATATAATTACTTAATATCAGCACCTTCTTATAATCACTGTGCTGAATATAATTATTGATAACCGTTTCAAGATGCACTTGCAGATATTCATAACCACCAAACCTTCTATTTTTAGGAAATTTTTCTAGTTGAATTAAAGCATCTTTATACAACTCACAGCGAAGCATGGCTATAGCTAAATAAACTCTAAATCCAGTTTGTTGTAAATAAGAGAACTGCTTTAAAAACTCCTCTATAGCCAGATCCTTCTCTACACTATCTTGTGGTAAAGTATTTAGATATCCACGCAAAATTTTACTACGCACATCAGCGATAAGATCCTGATTATAAATAATCTTATCTATTATAACGAGCATAGCAAGCCCAAATTTACCTTGCTCAACTAGCTTGTCTGCTAAGGAAGCTTTTAACTGATCTAATTGATCTTTAACCAAAGCAAAAGGATCGCGAAAAAAATTTTCATAAAAAATTGGGAAATCTTGCTCGTTAAGTTTACTTGCAAAGTAAATAAAACAAGTAGTTATTACTTCGACTGATCTTAGATCTTGTTCAGAAAAATGAATAGAGCTAGCTATCTGCCTTACTAAATTTTTTCTAGATATTACAGATAAATAATCGACTCCTTCAAAAGTCTCTAGTGCTTCATGTATTCTATTTTTTTTGATTAAAGTCTCTATCAAGCTTATTAAAGGCTTAGATTTCAAATATTTATCTTTGATAGATGCGATTTTTTCTTTTGCACTAACAAAATCACTAGTTATTATCTTGAAAACTGCCCATTCTTGAAAAATATAATCTTTATCACGATCTGAAAACAATTCTATTAATTTTGTCACCAAAGATTCATCGATTAAAAGCAACTTGATCATCAGTGTTTTAGAAGCTTCAGGTTTTACTACAGAAACTATATCTCTAATACAAAGCTCATACAAGGGACGCTCTAAAAGATTGGGAAAAGCATCTGCAAAAATTGTATCAAACGCTCGATGCCTAACACTTGCTATGAGTTCATCTTCTACAATAAATGCTATATCTGCTGTAGCTTGAGCTAATGTAATAAGGTGCTTAAATTCACCTTGTAAATGGAAGGGTCTAGTTAATAATGAATCCTGTTGGTTTTGATCAAAAGCAGTAGTTGATACACTTAAAGACTTAATAAGCTCTCTTCTAAAAAAAGCCATGTCTTTTTTTATGTCAAAACTCAATTCCAAATCTTGATTTCTATTTGTTTTAAGTTCCGTTTGTTTTTTTTGCAATGTTTCGAAAATCTTTTGCAATTTACCAAAATCATCTATTGAAATATGTGGCTGTATTCTAGTAAGAAGAGGGTTTATCTGTGAAATACACAAATCTGAATCATGAATATATCGAGAAACTAAATTGCATTGACCCCAAACCCTCCACTGCCTATTGACACCCAGTACATTGGATAAATCAGAAGGTTCCACGAAAGATAAAATCCTCAAAGCTAATTCCGTTGGTAATGTTTTTGTAACATCTTGGGTCACCGATGCAGCTGAAGCAGCAACCTGTAAAACTCTTCTTGTAGGATGAATAGCCATAATTAAAAATCACCATTAAATATTAATAGGTAAATATTGTAAATTAACCTTTTAATTAAAGACCACTTAAAAAATCAAATGCAAATAAATCACTATTTTTATTTAAATAATTTATTAAAAAAAAAAGAGTAATCAACAATACTTAGACTGCTGATGATTTAGCTTTTTAGAAATCTAGTGCGTTAACAACCGCTGACTCTCTAAAAACTAAAGTCCGTTATATTTTTTTTTGATTTTTTTGAGTTGAGGTTGAAGGCTCTGTCTACGGTAGGGGGGCATCCTATCAAAAAAAAGAACTCCATTAAGATGATCATTTTCATGGAGAATAGGTCTAGCCATCCAGCCCTCTTTATCTTCTATAAAAGTTTCTCCTTTTTCATTTAAAGCCTCTACTTGAATTTTTGTTGGTCTTGGGATGTCTGCATAGACTTTAGGAACCGAAAGGCACCCTTCAGAATCTACCCATTCTGTAGAATCTAAAACCGTGATGATAGGGTTAATATAGACTTTAGGATCACCAAAGACAGGATACCCCTCCTGATCAAGCCCTACCACTGTGCAAACAAAAATTCTTAAAAGGACCCCTACTTGATTAGCAGCAAGACCAATTCCATTATGAGCATTCATGATAGTGATCATTTCACGAATTAAATGAAGCACTTCCTCATTGATCTCTTTGACAGGCTCTGCTTTTTGTCGAAGAGCTGCATGGCCATAATGGACTAATTGGTATTTCTGCATAGATAACCTTTATTTTTTCCCAACTTGAGCTTCTTGCTCAATTGTCAAAGGAAGTGTTGTAATCTTAGATCTGCCTATTCCAGACGACCATAAAGACAAAATAATACATGTTGCCATAAAAATCACAGAAAGCCATCCAGTGAATTTTTTCAACACATCCGCTGTCGATGTTCCAAAAAGAGAATCACCTGCATCCCCACCAAATGATGCTCCTAGTCCCATGCTTTTACTTTCTTGTAAAAGAATCACAGCACATAAAAGAGCGCACAGAATTAGGAAAAAAAATACCGTTGTATAAAATAGAAATATCATAAATTTACTTCCGTTGAAAAATTAACTATTGTTGCAAAAGACTCGACATCTAAAGACGCTCCACCCACAAGAGCTCCATCAATATCTGGTTGTTGGATTAACTCCTTAATTGTTTTTACAGTCACAGAGCCACCATAAATAATAGGAATATGCTCAGCTGTAGCCAGATTATACTTTTTTGCAATCACAAAGCGACAAAAGCGGTGAGCTTCTTGAGCTTGCTCAGCCGTAGCTGACTTGCCAGTGCCTATTGCCCACACAGGTTCATAAGCTATTATAATCTGATAAACTTCTTCTTCACTTAAACCTTTTAAACCCTGCTCAAGCTGTTCTTTTAAAACATTCTGAGTCTGACCTAAAGAATGCTCTTCTTCAGTCTCTCCGATGCATAAAACAACTTTTACCCCTTCCGATATACAGTGACGAACTTTTTGAGAAATGCACTCAGAATCTTCATGATAATAACGACGCCTTTCTGAATGACCAATCAAACTAAATGTAGCCCCAGCATCTTTTACCATCGTAGTCGAAATCTCCCCTGTATAAGGACCTTCTTTAAACGAAGAGATGTTTTGAACACCTATTAAAAATTTGCCAGAAGAAGCTTCAGCTGCAGCGGATAAAGCTGTAAAAGGGACGGCTAATCCGACTTTAATTGTAGTAGAAGGAATTTTTTTTGATAGTTGCTCAATAAAATTGCGCGTCTGCATAATTGTCTTATGCATCTTCCAGTTGCCTATCACGACTAAGGATCTACCCATTTTACACCCTATAAAATACTATAAAAAAATTATAAGCAATACCGCCCACCAGAATCAAGTTTTAAAATATGAAAGTTAATGATAGTCTACACTAAAACACATAAAAACAAGCCTTTTTCTATTAAAGCCTTCTATGACCTTAGCTACAACAAAAATCTATACTGTTTCAGAACTGACCCAAGCGATTAAAGCCCATCTAGAGCCTAAATTTTTTCATATTACTTTAAAAGGCGAAATCACCAATTTAACTTATCAAGCATCAGGACACCTCTATTTCAGTCTAAAAGATGAACGGTCTCAAATTTCTTGCGTCCTTTTTAAAAATGTAGCTATCACTTTAAATCAACCTCCCAAAGTGGGTGATAAAGTTCTTATTAAAGGGGCTATTAGCCTCTATGTTCCTAGAGGAAGTTATCAAATTGTCGTATCCCATCTTCAACAAGAAGGCCTTGGTGATCTTCTTTTAAAACTTCATGAACTTAAAGATCGTTTACAAAAAAAAGGATATTTTGACCCTCTTCATAAAAAACCTCTACCTAAATACCCTCAAGTCATTGGAGTCATTACAAGCCCTACTGGAGCTGTCATCCATGATATTTTAAATGTCTTACAAAGAAGATTTAAAGGATTTCATCTTATCTTAAATCCTGTCAAAGTCCAAGGTGAAGGCGCTTGCCAAGAAATTGCTCAGGCTATCAAAGAATTCAATAGACTCAACTTAGTAGATGTCATCATCTTAGCCAGAGGTGGTGGGTCTTTAGAAGATCTATGGGCATTTAATGAAGAAGAAGTTGTAGAAGCTGTATTTTTATCAAAAATTCCTATTATATCCTCTATTGGTCATGAAACCGACTTCTCTTTAACTGATTTTGCAGCAGACGTAAGAGCCCCTACACCCTCAGCGGCAGCTGAAATCGTTTTAAAAGAAAAATCTCTTCAACTAGAGTTTTTACAAAAAACAAAAAAAGACTGTTTATACTACCTTTCACAAATACTTAAACAAAATAAACTTCAATTAGCCTCCATCAAAAAACAAAAACCGTTTGCATTAGCAGAAGGGCTACTTGGAGACTATTTTCAAAAAATAGATGACATCTCATTGACTTTAGATCAAACTATCCAAAGCAACTTAAAAGCTATTTCTTTAAAACTTGCAAACACCTCCAAACATCTCGCTTTATTAAGACCAGACAGGCAGCTTCATCGTTTTAAAGAAAAAACCATGCTTTTTAAAAAACGGCTTGATCAAAGCATTTGCCTATCCTTAAAAGAAAAAAAAGAACATCTTCAACATATTAGAAATCTTTTAGATTCTTCTTCCTTAAAACCAGATAAGCAACTGTACATACTCAAAGAAAAAAGAAATCACCTTCAAAAAAGGTTGGATCAAAATTTTTCTATGGATCTACAAAGAAAAAAAGAAAAGCTCCTACACATCAAAAATCTTTTAGATTCTTTAAACCCAAATAATCTTCTTAAAAAAGGTTATTGCATTCCCTTTGCTGAAAACATGGATTCAGTTATCATTTCCTCTAAACAACTTAAAATGGATGACTCTTTAATTTTACAATTTTATGATGGTAAAGTTGAAGTCGTTGTCAAAAAGGATCCACATGGATGACACTTTATCTTTTGACAAAGCCTATCAAAGGCTCGAAGAGATACTAGAAATTTTCAATAGCGAGCAGCTCCCTTTAGAGCAAGCTCTAAAAATCTATGAAGAAGCAGACCGTCTTATTGGGTTATGTAGTGAAAAATTATCGACTGCAGAACAAAAAGTACAAATGCTAATTAAAAATAGAACACCTTCTGACCAGCCTATATTAGAAGATTTTAACCCTTCTCAAGAACAGTATTTGAAGCGAAACCTATGAACTCTTTTCTAGACAGCATTTTAGACCCTGCTCAAATTCAATCGCTCGACCTTGAACAGCTTGAACTTTTAGCATTGGATATCCGCCATAGAATCATTGAAGTGATGTCTGTCAACGGTGGTCACTTAGCTTCTAATCTTGGTGTTGTAGAACTGACTCTTGCACTCCATAAGGTATTCCATTCCCCTCTTGATAAATTTATCTTTGATACCTCTCATCAAACCTATTCTCATAAAATATTAACTGGTAGAAATTCTAAGTTCCCAACCATTAGAAAATTTAAAGGACTTAGTGGATTTGCTCATCCTGACGAGTCCCCTCATGATCATTTTTATGCAGGTCATGCAGGAACTGCCTTATC
>JBAWWQ010000099.1:0-6210 GCA_037146655.1 Chlamydiota bacterium
TTATTGCAGTAGGTAAAAATATTGCAAAAAAATCCTCCATCTATAATTCAATGGCTGCTTCGGCATTTGTAATGCTTTGTTACAACCCCTATTTTTTATGGGATGTGGGATTTCAATTATCCTATTTAGCAGTGGTGGGCATTATCGTTTTTCAACCGGTTATATACAACTGGTGGTTTGTTAAAAATAAATTGGCAAATGAAATATGGAAACTGATGGCCATTTCATTAGCCACTCAAATACTTACTTTTCCAATTTGTATTTATTATTTCCCCCAATTCCCCAATCTTTTTCTTTTAACCAATATCATTGCGGTGCCGCTTTCAAGCTTTATTTTATATGCTGAAATTGTTTTGGTTGATGTTGCTATTTACGAAAAACAGTTTCTATTTGCGATGAGAATACAACAATTTTATACCTCTATAGAGGATTTATTTAAGCAGATAGCTAAGTCTTTTGAAAATCATATTGAAAATATGAGTCATTTTCATAAAGAGCTGCTTATTCGGATGAATACAGAGGTTCCAGCGGTGCGCCCTAGTGTGATTTCTAAGGAGAGTTTGCTGCTGTTAGATAAGGTAAGAGCTTTTCGTCATTTTATTCGTCATGCGTATGATTGTGAGCTTAGCGAGAGTGAATTATTAATTATTCAAGATAGATTAAAAAAAGAATTTTCTTTAGTGGAAAGTGATTTGCAAAAATTTCGTTTGTTTATTCAAGATCTAGCATCTAAGTAATTAAGGGGAGCTAAAAGCTCCCCCTAATATTAATTCCAGCTAAGTGTTGCAGCTGATTGATATTCTGTAACTCTTGTCTCAAAAAAGTTTTTCTCTTTTCCAAGATCAATTGTTTCACTCATCCAAGGGAAGGGGTTTTTAGCTCCATATTGAGCTTTTAGTCCAATACGTTCTAACCTTCTATCTCCAATATAGCGAGAATACTCTTTAAACATAGGAGCGTTAAGGCCTAAAATACCAGTAGGTAGACAATCAGCTGCATATTGAGCTTCTAACTCTACTGCTTCCATAATTTGACTTAGGATATGTTGTTGGAACTGAGGTGTCCAAATTTCTGGGTTCTCTTCTTTAATACCATTGATTAAATCGATACCGAAATTTAAATGGACTGTTTCATCACGTAAAATATATTGAAATTGCTCTGCAATCCCTGTCATTTTATTTTGGCGGTTGAAAGATAAGATCATCGCAAATCCACTATAGAAGAAGATTCCTTCCATAATAATATAAAAGCCTATCAAGTTTTCTAGAAACTTTTGTTTACCTTCAAAAGTGTCTGTAGAAAAATTTGAGTCTATAATAGATTCAGTAAGTTTCATTTCAAAATGATCTTTAGCATGAATAGAATTTACTTCATTATACATATTAAAAATCTCACCCTCATCAAGAGATAAGGATTCTACAATATAATGGAAAGTATGAGTATGGATAGCTTCTTCAAAAGCTTGTCTTAAAAGATACTGGCGAGCTTCAGGGTTAGTCACGTATTTAAAGATAGCAAGGACGATATTATTAGCTACTAGACTTTCAGCTGTGCTAAAAAAACCAAGGTTACGCATAATCACAAGGCGCTCATCTTGTGATAGCTTATTGGATTTCCATAGCTCGATATCTTTTGCCATAGGAACCTCTGTTGGCATCCAATGGTTAGCGCAACCATTAAGATAGTGTTCCCATGCCCAATTATATTTTAGTGGCATGAGTTGGTTTACATCAACAGTTGTGCAGTTGATAAGGCGCTTTTCTGCGCCTTTCACTCTTTTATTGGTGTTTTCTTGTAACATGATTATTTTCCTTAAATGATTTTAATGATTTATTGACAGCTCTCACAACCCTCACCAAGAGTACATGCAATAGGGGCTGCTTCATCACGATCTACTACAATACGGCTAGATGGAGAAGCGTGCTTCATCCAGCGGGGCTGTAGGCTCCGTTTATTAATATCTGTTGTAGATTTTTCGATTTGGGTAGCTGCTAAAGAGCGTAGATAGTAAGTTGTTTTAACCCCTTTTTTCCATGCTGTTTTGTACATAGAATCGAGTTTTTTACCATTAGCTTCAGCAAGATATAGGTTAAGAGATTGTCCCATATCAATCCATTTTTGACGTCTAGCTCCACACTCGATAATCCAGTCTGGATCGATTTCAAAAGCTGTTAGATAGATCTTTTTGAGCTCTTCAGGAATTCTGTCGATCTCTTGGATAGATCCATCAAAGTACTTTAAGTCATCAACCATCTGATCATCCCAAAGATTTAAAGCTTTAAGATCATTGATCAGGTAGTTATTGATCGTTGTAAATTCACCTGACAGATTAGATTTTACATAAAGGTGTTTATAGTAAGGCTCTATAGAAGCAGAAATGCCAATAATATTGGCGATGGTGGCTGTTGGAGCAATTGCCATTACGTTACTATTTCTCATTCCATAGTTTTGAATAGAGTTTCTTACAATAGACCAATCCATAGAAGAGCTTTTATCTAAATCAAGAAGTTCTCCTCTTTCTTGCTCAAGTAGTTCAATTGTATCGATAGGAAGAAGTCCTCGATCCCATTTGGATCCTTTATAGGAAGGGTAACAACCTCTTTCTTTGGCAAGCTCACTTGAAGTAAGTAGTGCATAATAAGAGATGACTTCTTGGCATTTATCGGCAAAGGCTACAGCTTCATGAGAAGCATAACTTAGGCGCTGTACATACAGAGCATCTTGGAAGCCCATAATACCAAGGCCAATTGGTCTATGTTGTAAGTTAGAGTTTTTTGCTTCTATGATAGGATAGAAGTTAATATCGATCACATTGTCTAGCATTCTTACAGCTGTTTTAATAGTTGCTGCAAGCTTGTTTTCATCAATACCGTCTTTTGTGACATGGGCTACTAAGTTAATTGAGCCTAAGTTGCAAACAGCAGTTTCTGTAGCTGAGGTATTTAGAAGGATTTCTGTGCATAGATTTGAGCTATGAACAACACCCATATGATCTTGAGGAGAACGGATATTAGATGGATCTTTAAATGTGATCCAAGGATGGCCTGTCTCAAAAAGCATGCTGAGCATTTTTCTCCAAAGATCTAAAGCTTCTACTTTTTTGTGAAGTTTGAGGATCCCTTGTTCTGCTAATGTTTCATACTCGACATAGCGTTTCTCAAATGCAGCCCCATAAAGATCATGTAGATCTGGTGTGTCACTTGGACTAAATAAGGTCCAAGATTGTTTGTTAATGACTCTTTTCATAAAAAGATCTGGGATCCAGTTTGCTGTATTCATGTCATGAGTACGGCGCCTTTCATCCCCTGTATTTTTGCGAAGCTCTAAAAAGTCCTCTATATCTAGGTGCCAAGTTTCAAGGTAAGCACACATTGCCCCCTTTCTTTTTCCACCATTATGGGCTAGAGCCGCAGTTGTCATATAAGATTCATCACCCTCTACTTCTAGATCGTACACAAAAGGTGTTGAAGCGATAGGTTTAACATCTACAATACGAGTAAACAGGTGCTTGCCTAGCGTTATCCAATTTTTTTTGGTAAGTTTTTTGCAACCCACTTTTTTTGCAATTTCTTCCGTTGCAGGAATACGAAGATCATAAGCCTTGGTTTGACCTTTAAAATGGGCTTTAGATCCATCAGATCTTGTTCCTATATGATCATTGTCTCGTACTCTATAGTTGCCAGCTGTTGGAATTTCGAGACGAAGAAGTTGATAACGTAAACCCTCAATAAGAGGTAATGACGTGTTTGTAAAACTAATTTCTTTTTCTCTAGATATATGACCATCTGTTTCTATAAGTCCTTGAATAAGGGCTAGCGTTTGTGCACGTGGTAGATGAGCTAAACGGGGAGCAATGTGTTTTTCTCCGGCTTCATTATAGATATCGGACTCTTCAAAAGGAAGTGTTGGACCAACGCTTCCTATGATGCGGCCTGTTGCTCCATCACGAGTAGCCCCAAGGCCTGTTGCGAAGCGAATTTGCACGTAGGACTCAGCTCTCCCTGTTTCCCAAAAATGTATCCCTCTACTACGTAGATATTCTCGGACAAACTCTAGGTGAGTATCATTTTGTGGATTACCAGATATACCCCATTCTTGAGAATTGTTTGAGCGATGACCATCGCCAAGTAAGATTCCATAGAGGTGTGCATCATCTTCATCTAGTTCTGCAACTTTTACAACTTCTTGTGGAATGACTTGAGCGATATAATCACCTTTTTGAAGGTGCTCAGCTTCTACCCATGCGCATTTTACTTTCCCTTTAGTGATCCATTCCATTGTTCTTTCTATAGATTGGTTCATAGGAATGCCTTGAATAACATAGAAGGGGTGACCAGAGGTGACTTCTAGAGGTTTTACAGAGTGTTTGACATCAAGAGAAACCATTGGACCATGTTGATTGTAAGCAAAAACTGTTTTAACTTCTCGGTAATTTCCACTGACTCCAAGAACTAAATCGCCAACTTTCATTTCTGAAATCGGTTTTATCCCTTGGTTTGTATAGATGGAGGTATCAGGGGCAAAACATTGGTTCACAGCTACTGCTGTATCATTAGCCACTTTTAAGAAAGGAATAACCCCTTGGCTTTGACCATTGGTTCCTTTAATAACAGATCCAGTAGCTCTAACATTTGTCCAGTCATTTCCAATACCACCGGCCCATTTAGAGAGCTGAGCATCGTCCGCTACAACCTTAAAGATATGATGCAGATCATCCATAACAGTAGATAGGTAGCAAGAACTTAGCTGTGAGTGTGCTGTTCCTGAATTAAAAAGAGTCGGTGTTGCAGACACATAGTGGAATTGAGAAAGAAGGTCATAAAATTCTTTTGCTCTTTTTGTTGGATTGTCTTCACGCAAACTAAGTCCCATAGCTACACGCATCCAAAAAATTTGGGGAGTTTCTAAGCGTCTTTGGTTCTCATGAATAAAATAGCGATCATAAAGAGTTTGTAGACCTAGGTAAGAGAATAGATCATCTCTTTTTAAATCCATGTAGTTACCCAACTCTTCTAGATCAAACTGTAGCAGCTCCTTTCCGATACGATCAATTGTAATACCATGTTTAATATACCATTGAAAATGCTCAGTATGTTTTTTCTTAAGCTGAGAGTGGGAAGTTTTTACGCCTACAGATTCTCTATAAAGAGTATCTAGTAAAAGTCTAGCAGTTACTTGTGAGTAAGCTGGTTCTTTTTCGATTTTTGATCTTGTTGCCATTAAGTGAGAGGTGTCCATCTCCTCTTCCTTCATTCCATCATAGAAATTAACGATGGTAGATTCTAAAAGCTCTTCAGAAGAAACAAGCGTTTCTAGATCTCTACAAATAAATTGCATGTGTTTGCGGATGTCTGCTTCTGTAATAGAAATTACATTGCCGTTTTTTTGCATGACTTGAAATTTTCTTTGAATATCAGGAGTCTTTTTCTTCTCAAGCTCTTTAGAAACTTTAATGCTTTGCTTGCCAAGTCTTGCTCTTGTTAAAATATATTCTTTAGCTACATTGAAATAACCAGAAGACATAAGTGTCATTTCAATGATGTCTTGTATTTGTAAAATATCGATTTGTTTTTGATCTTTACAAAAGTCTTGGGTATTTTGAAGGGCTTTTTCTGTTAATTGATTAACAATATCAATAATTTCTTCTGGTGTAGGACCTTCGATTTCATGAAAAAGACGAAACGCTTTTTCTATGGTACAAGCAATTTTCATAGGGTTAAAACGGACAGGAGATTCATCTTCTCTTCGGATAACTTTGATGTTTTCAACAGAGTCTTCTCTAAGGAGTTTATGATGATCTCTATAAATAATATAACTTCTGGCCACATCATGGAAGTTGCTTTTCATCAAGGTGATTTCTACCATATCCTGAATCCCTTCAACAGAAAGAGAGATTCCTTTATTGATGAGAGTTGTAATTTGATCAACGACAAGAGAGGTCACATGTCCGATGATTAATTGAAGCTCTTGAGGTAAAGGCTCACTTTTAGAAATTTTTTTCACTTCTCGAAATGCTGCCTCTATTGCAGAAAAAATGCGATCACGTTTAAAGGGAACAATAGCCCCATTTCTTTTAACAACAGTTAATTGATTTTCTGATAAAGGAGGATTTTTTTTCAGTTCATTATGGATATGACTTAATAAGTCTGTTTGTATAGGAGCTGCTATAGAAGAGGGTGCTCCTTTTTTATCGGATAGAGTATTTTTAGG
>JBAWWQ010000100.1:0-6189 GCA_037146655.1 Chlamydiota bacterium
ACCTACAAAACCTCAAGCCTGGTCAACCAAGCTTTAAAAGTTTCCTTTTCAAGCCCCCTCCTTTAGGAGGGGGTAGTTGACTGAATACACTGATATTTTTCGTAAAGTTTGGGGGAATTTGTGATTAAGTGATCTTGTTCTATACGATTATCTTCTCCGAGCAGCACTAATGTAGGATGAATAAGGGATTTATATAAAGAGCGCAAAGTGGAATAATCATATTGAGCAGCCCAAAGCCTAGATTGCTCAGCAAGTTTTAGATGGGCATCATAATTTTCATACACCTCTTTAAGGGCTTTAGATGCTTCTTCAAGTTCAACAGAGTACTGAAAACCAAATACATCTCTAAAAATTTCATAGTAAGCGGGCTCTTTAATTGGACAAGACACTGTTTTAACAAGATTGCTTTTGCAAATAGTTGTTTGGGCTGTATTGTCAGAGATAATGCAAGGGATGCCAAGAGCCATTGCTTCTCTTGGTTGGATAGAAAATCCTTCCGCTTTTGATAGACTCACGTAACAATCTATTTGTTCAAAATTTTTTAAATAGTCTTCGTTGTTGTAGCAGTTTTTTGTTAAAAGGATATTAGTAACTCCTAATGAAGCGACTTTAGCTTGCAAATCTTGAAAAAGATTACCTTCGGATGCTCTGCAGTTGATCCATAAACGCACTTCTGAGTTGTTTCCAAAAGCTTGATAAAAAGCATCGATCAGGATTGAATGATTTTTTCTTAAAATGCATGCACTAAAATTTGCGAAAACAAAAGGGGTATTACTTTTAGTTTTTAAAGGTTTTTCTAAGAATTTTGTTAGGTTAAGACCTAAAGGAAGAACAAAAATAGGGATAGTAACACCTGAGTTTTTATATACATCAAGAAGAAAAGGATCTGGGACAATGACCGCATCAAAGTAGATATTAAGATTATTCACCCATCTTTTTTGAACTTCTGAAGATTCTACCATGGAATAGGCTAAACGGATTTGATCTTTTTTATTTAAGTCGAAGTGTTTATGAAAAAAAACATGAGAAAATGGAGTGATAATATCTTCATAGAGGATGATTTTACCTAGCTGATGAGAACCCTTTTGCAAGATAGATTGAACAGATAGGGGAACATCTGTCATGTTAGATTTTTGTGTTTCATAAAAACTTATAGAGACCTCTTCTTGTAGAGAGTCAATAATTTCTACTGACTGCCTTCCTATCCCATCATGCATGTTTGCAAAACCCATCACAGTAAGGTCGGGTCTATAAATGCGTTTATAATAGTAGGATATGGAAAAAAAAGATAAAGCAGCCATACAGCTAAGAAAGCATACTGTAAGAAATAATTTTTTCTTCATTTTAAAAATCTTTTAGATGTAAGCTAGGACCATTATACTAAAAATCAATCTTAGAGCAAAGTAGTATTTTATAAAGTCACTGGATTTAGAGAGGATGCTTTTTGAGTTGCGTATCAGTGGTGTTGAGGTAAATAGTCTCCGATTTTTTAAATAACTTAACATAGGAGCAGCGTTTCCTCCTCGCCCTAAAGGACGAGGTGTCTACGCTGTCATATTGATGAAACGATCTATTCTTAAAAGAATTATAGCTTGGAGTGCTTTAGCTACGGTAGTAGCCGGATGCTGGATTACATATGAAAAGTTTTTTTCTAAACCCTATTTAACAATTATTGGCGTTGTTAAAATGTCAGATGGTCTTGGTCGTCAATCTGTAGAACTTATTGATGCACTTAAAGATGAGGTGAGTATAGGCTTTGTACAAACTTCTAAACCTTCTTATAAAGATGTGCCCCAATCTATTAAGCGCATTATTAAAAATGTCTATCGTCCCTTAGGAAAGGTTATTATTTTTGAAGAGTGTATTTGGAGCCCAGAAAAAGAACATTATAAGCTCCTTAGAACTCCTAGAGAGGATAGTCAAATAAGACTTGCTTATACAATGTTTGAATCCTCAGAAATTCCAAAAGAGTGGGTTTTTATTTTAAACAATTATTTCGATGCAGCCATTGTCCCTGATTCTTATTTTGTTAAAGTTTACCAAAATTCTGGTGTAGATATCCCTATCTTTGTTCTTCCATTAGGACTTAATCTTCAACCACTACTGCAAACAGAAATTAAAACAAAACCTCATTTCCCTATAGTTTTTGGTAATTTTGGGGCATGTGATATTAGAAAAAATCAAAAACTTCTTGTTGAAGCTTTTTATGAGGCTTTTGGCAATACAAGTGATGTCTGTTTGAAAATCAATAGTCGTTATGCTCAAGAAGATACTGCAGAGGACATCAAGAGATTTATTAGAGAGCATAATATTACTAATATTGATTTTACGCAAAAATGTTGGAACAGTGCAGAATATTTAGAAGCATTTAAAACATTAGATTGTTTTATTTCAATTTCTAAGGGAGAGGGGTTTTCTATTCAACCAAGAGAAGCTATGGCTCTTGGTATCCCTGTTATAGTATCGGATAATACAGCGCAACATACTATTTGTCGTACAGGGTTTACTAAAGCAGTAAAAGCTACTTTAAAAGAACCAGCTATGCGTCGTTGGGGTACAATTTTGAAAGAACCTTTGCAATATGGTTATGAATATAATTGCAAAAAAGAAGATGTCGTAGAGGCTTTTTTAGATATGTATCACAATTATGATTATTATTTAGCTAAAGCAGACAAATCCAAGCTTTGGGTGAAAAGATACGACTTTTCAGAAATGAAACCTTATTATTTGTCTCTTGTAAAACCACAAGAAGTGATTTTGAGTACAAAAAATAAGATTACAAGTAAAGGGATTTATACCAATTCCAAAGCTCTTTACGATAAATATAATCGTATTCTTAAAAAAGATAGGGGATAATCTTTTTAGGGACTTTTTTACAGTAGATCTCCCAGTCTTTGCCATATTTATTAGCGCATCTTCTGTCGTCACGAAAAGCTCTTTCCATAAGTAAAACAGTTAAAAATACAACATAAAAATAAGGGAAAAAATCAGAGAAAAGGGCTGGTACACTCCAGAAAAAAGCCGCTGAAATTTCAGGGAGATAATGGAAGTGGCGAGATAGACTCCACCATCCAGAAGATAAAAGTAAGCTCTGTTTTTTTTCTCCTTGTGCTGTTGTATAGTTGGCTACAGTGATTTCTGGTTTTTTACCCCAGACTTTGCACTCGCCATTTTTAGCACGTACCATTTGACGTTGTCTATCAGCTAGGTAGTTGATAAGAATACAAGATGTTCCCAAAATTAAAAAAGCAGATGTTAATACGATTCCCAAAGAGTGGGGATGGTGAACTAAATATAGGGCAGGAGAGGTGTACACGCAAGGAATCCAAGCAAGAACGCCCCAACAAATATAAAATCCAGCGCGATCATGCATAATATCGAGTGAGCCAAGATACCCAGTTTCCCAAATAAAGAATTTTGTAATGTAGATAAGTTGTAGGATAACAGAGACAAGCATAGCATCACTGATTCCATAAAGTTGGTTTTGTTTAGCTGCGCAAGAGATAAGAATAAGTCCCCAACCCATCATTCCAATACGACAATTGGTGAACATTTTAATGTCCCACCCAAATATTCTTGGATAAAGTTCTGTTCCCCAGTAGAAATCAAAAATAATATTCCCTGATGTTCCGTAATCTGAAGAGGAAGGGAGCAGTAATCCTTTAAGATATAAAAAAATACAGAAAAAAAAGCTAAAAATACAGAGAGCTCCAAGGATTCCACCTAAATTGTCATAAATGATCGTGGGAGAGAATAGGTGAAATTGGAACGTTAGTAGATAAAATGTGATATAGGTAATTAAAAAACAGGCAATTCCATTTGCTTTATAGATAGGAATATTACCTGAAGGGGTTATTGGACCTTTAAACTCTTTTCCTGGAACAAGTCTCATTAAAATTAACTCAAAAAGAGCAAAACAACCTAAAATTTTCCAAGCCATGGGAGTTCCAAAAAAAACTGGACTCCATATTGCATAAAAAGTGTAAAACGTTCCTTGTTTATAACATAGATCTCCAAGTCTTTGAAAAGTACCGCCTAGTTCTGAGCTTGTATACCACATGAGCATCACCATTAAAGGGCAGCATACGATCAAAAATAGAGGAAATAAGGTTCTTCTTATAAAATGAATTTTGGCATGTAAAACTTTTCGTGAGATCGTTTGAATAGACAGCATCCTAGCTCCTTATGACTTAGATGATTTAGATAGAACCCATATAATAGCAAATAAAAGAGATCGTATTTTCTTGTCTAGAATTTTTTAGCAGGAATGTTTTTCTAGACTTTAATAAATCCGGCTAGATAAAATCTTACCGATAAATTGGTAAAAAAAACAATGATTGATTTAGAAGCTGTGATTATCCTTGAAATTGAAGGCTTAGGTATTTCAGGGGAAGGTATTGGAAACATTCAAGGATTTACAATTTTTGTAGAGGGAGCTCTTCCTTTAGAAAAAGTAGAAGCTAGAATCACTTTGTTAAAAAAAAACTACGGCGTTGCAAAATTACTTAAAATTATCAAAGCCTCTCCTCATAGAATAAAACCGCCGTGTCCTTTATTTGAAAGATGTGGTGGTTGTCAAATTATGCATCTTGACTACCAAAAACAGTTAGAAACAAAGAGTAAAAGGGTCAAAGATGCGTTTCAAAGAATAGGAAAGCATGAGCTTTTGCAAATGCCTAATACACGTCCATCTATTCCCTCATTTGCTTACCGCAATAAAATACAACTACCTGTTGTAGCGGATGAACAAGGGGAGCTTCAAGTGGGTCTTTATGCAAAAGGATCGCATGAGGTGGTTTTTGTAGATACGTGTTTGATTCATTCAGAATTAGGAGATAGTGTTTATCAAGAAATTGTAAAAATCCTTAAGAAGTCTTCTATAAAACCCTATTCTGAAAGTGATCATCAAGGAGAGTTAAGACATCTTCTTATGAGAACTGCTATTTTTTCTAAACAAGTCCTAGTAGTTCTTGTGACAACAACAAAAGTTTCTTCAGAGATTAAGCATATTGCTCAGCAGATCATAAAAATACCCCACGTTGCCGGTGTGATGCATCATAAAAACTCTAGAAGAGGCAATGTGGTTTTAGACAAAGATTTTACGAGTCTTTGTGGCCTTAGTTTTATAGAAGAAGAGCTTTGCGGTCTTCTTTTTAAAGTATCTGCAGCCTCATTTTTTCAGGTGAATCCTTATCAAGCCTCTCATCTTTATCAAGCGGCGATAGATCTAGCTGAGTTAGATGAAAGCTCTTGTGTTCTTGATGCTTATTGCGGTATTGGCACCTTATCTCTTTTAATTGCTAAAAAAGCTAAACATGTCATTGGTGTAGAGTGTGTAGAGCAGGCAATTTTAGATGCTAACGAGAACGCTGCACTCAATAGAATTACAAATATAGAGTTTGTTTGTAACTTAAGCGAACTTGTTATACCTTCCTTGGCGTCTATAGATGTAGTTTTTTTGAATCCCCCTAGAAAAGGATGTGATAGTGCGGTACTCTTTGAATTAAAGCGGTTGCAGCCTAGAACAATCATCTATATTTCATGCGATCCAGCTACTCTTGCAAGAGATAGTCAAATTTTACTATCTTATGGCTTTCAAATTAGTCAAGTAGACACATTTGATATGTTCCCTCAGACTATGCATGTAGAGACAATTGCTAAATTTAGTCGAATTTAGCGGGTGTAGAAGCTAAAGTAATAGCAACGCTTGGTGTATTAGGGCCTTCATTAGATTTATACATAAGTAAGTTGCTCGTTTCTGCATCATACCAGAGTTCTGCTTTCCAAAATATCCCTTTAAATCCTGGTAAAGTTATATGAACAACAAGAGTTTTATAGGGTTTGTTATTAATTGTGATTGTTTCTTTTCCATGTTTTTTTGCGATCATTTTATGAAGCTTAAAGTTTTTTGGATGAAGAATTTCAAAAGACCAAGAAGTTTTATCGGATACTAAAAAAGGATAAAGGCCAAATTCAAACTCTTGAACCCACAGAGATTTTTTCATTTCATAAATTTCTTTAAGAGACTCTCCTTTAATAACGCCTTCTGCTGTAAGTACGCCATTTTTTAAAGTGAATTTCGAGTAATCTTTATTTTTAATATAATTACAGGAAAAACTTGTGAGTTGATGGCTGGGGGAGCTGATAGCTTGAGTTTTTTGATCTTGATTAATGGAGTCTACTGTAATA
>JBAWWQ010000101.1:0-6096 GCA_037146655.1 Chlamydiota bacterium
CCATTAGTCCGAGGATGCAAAACGGTAATTTTTTCTAATATAGGGCGAAATATCTTACCAACCCACATAATGTTTAAGCAAACATTTTAACAGAATTGAAATTAAAGTCCAAGGGAAATATGAGCGCGAAAAACAACTTTAGATAAATAAAAAACAATTTTAATTAATCGCATTAAATATTTTATTATTATTTTTTAGTAAAAAAAAGACGCCGAACTTTTATTCGACGTCTTTTATATAAAGTGCTATTGAAAAAGAACGTTTTCAGAAGTAATAGATGCAGCTAAAGCTTGGTGAGCGTTAGCAGCTTCAAGATAGTCATTCCATAGTTCGTGATCAACAATTCCTTGACGAGCAGCTTGGATTAAATCTCTTTTGCAAGCAGCTAAAGATTTTTTTGGACTTAGTGCTGTAATCATTTCTTTATCACCAGAAACTCTAGCCATTGTTAGTAATTTGTCGAGTTGACCTTTAGTGAAGGTGATGTGGTCTCTGCGTTTTCTAGACCCTCTAGGAGCTCTTTGCTTAGGAGATACAACAGATGGCTTCATTGGGTTAATAATAAATTTTTCAATCATTACAGAAAGTTCTGATGGTTGTTTGCTTTTCATTTTTCTTAGTGTAAAATGATGGATGTATCCACCAGAAGACACTGGAATGTATTTACATAGATCATTTTCTTTTCTGCCACCAACTTTTTTAATCGCTTTTGTGATGACTGAATCTAGTTCTTTTAATTCTTTAAGTTTGCTTTCTTGGCTTATACTTGTCATTGTTTTCCACCCTTGGAATTTATTGTTTTATATTTTGAAGATGAATAATAAAAAAAAATAGCTTTTATTTCAATTAAAATAAGTAAAAACCTTTGGTTTTTTTGCAATATCACTCTTATTGAGTTTTTTTTACTTAATAATAAGGATTTTGGAATTAAATACAATTTTTTTTACCACGCACTTAATTTATTTTTTATAAAATAGATGTTTGTTTCCGTGAGATAATAATAGTGTATATTGTTAACTTGAAAAATATTTTTCAGACTATGCGATATGAATAAGTTTTTTTTCAAGGTTATTTTTTTAGGAACTCAACTATTTTTATTAAGTTTCAGTTTTTATCATCATAATAAAGAGAGTGATTTTATTGACAATTGACTTATGTTATAGGTATATTTGACTATTTTTATGAAAAAGAGGTTTATGCAACATTGTCATAAAATTGCCATAGCGGCAGGTAAAGGTGGTGTAGGAAAATCTACAATTACGGTGAATTTAGCCCTTGCCTTAGCTAGTCAAGGAGCTTGTGTGGGCATTTTAGACGCAGATCTTTATGGACCTTCTATTGGTAAAATGTTACCCGAGAATCGTAAGCTTGTTTTAGAAGATGAGTTTTTAATACCAGCTGAGGGACATGGTATTTATTATGTTTCTTTAGCCCATTTTTCTTTAGGAAAGAAGGCTGTTATTGTAAGGGCGCCAATTGCTAATCAAATTATTTGCGATTTTTTAAATCAAGTTCGGTGGCCATGTTTAGATTTTTTATTAATTGATTTCCCTCCAGGCACTGGAGATATCCAATTAACGCTTATGCAAAAAACTTCTTTATCAGGGGCTATTTTAGTGACGACTCCCCAAGAAATCGCATTATTAGATGTAGAAAAAGCTTATCAAATGTTTCAGCAGATGCAAGTCCCTATTTTGGGAGTTGTAGAGAATATGAGTTATTTAGAAGCTTCACCTCGTATTTATCCTTATGGCTCTGGAGGAGGGAAGAAAATTAGTTTACAACATGAGTTAAAGTTTTTTGGAGAGCTCCCTTTAGACCCACACATTAGTGCATGTTGTGATAATTCAGAGTCTTTATTTGAGAAATTTCCCTCTAGTACTTCCACTGTTTTTTTTAATCAGTTAGCAAAAGATGTGCAGTTAAGTTTAATGGAGCATCAAGAGGCAGACAGAGGTAGTAAAAAAGCTTTTGAGGTTGTGTGGGAGAATTGAGTGGTTCAGAAAAAAAAATAGGGATTAGAGATATTAAGCAGGTAGATGAGCATCATTTACAGATCACATGGAATGATGATGTTACAGTTGTTTATTCTTTAGGTCGTTTGCAAATGCATTGCCCTTGTACAGAGTGTAGAGATTCTTCTGAACAAAAAAAATTTAAAACAGTTTCGGCTAGATCTATTACAAGTGTTGGTAATTATGCACTGCGTGTGATTTTTACTGAAGGATGTTCTCAAGGGATTTATCCATATTCTTTACTGCGAAAATTGCAAGGGGAAAGGGTGTGAAAAATTTATTATACGCTTTCATGGTTAGTATGAGCGTTTGGCTTACAGGGTGTCGTGATACTAAGGTAGATGATCACCATAAAGCGCTTCAAGCTTGGATGGAGCCTAATGAGAAACTGAAAGTTTTGTCAACAACTGCCATGATAGATGACCTAGTTGCCTCTATTGGTCAAGATTACATCTTACATCAAACACTTATTCAAGGACAGTTAGATCCTCATGGATATGAGCTTGTTAAAGGAGATGGAGAAAAAATAGGGTGTGCTGACTTGATTTTTTATAATGGATTAGAACTGGAACATGGGGCTAGTTTAAAATATCAGTTAACACATCAGCCTAAGGCGTATGCTTTAGGTGATATGCTACTTGGCCAAGAGGGTGTGGATTTAATTTTTTTAGAGGGACAAGTAGATCCACATATTTGGATGGATATTGATCTGTTTTCTCATGCGATAGATCCACTTGTGGAAAAAATGTCTTTGTATGATCCCGAGCATGCCCAGATTTTTTTTGAAAACGGCCAAAAATTAAAAAAGCAAATGGATCAACTCGATCAAAAAATTTATCAGCAAATGCAAAACATTCCATCGCAATCTAGATATTTAATTACAAGTCATGATGCTTTTTTTTATTTTGCCAGACGGTATTTAGCAGAAAGTTCTGAATATAAAAATCAAACTTGGAAAGAGAGATTTGCAGCGCCAGAAGGGTTAGCTCCAGATGGTCAAATTAGTCCTTTGGATATTCAAGTTATTATAGATTATGCACTCACACATCATGTTCAAGCTTTGTTCCCAGAATCGAATTTAAATCAAGATGCATTAAGAAAAATTATAGAAGTACTCAATCAAAAAGGTGCTCGCGTAGTTTTAGCAAAAGAGCCCCTATATGGAGATACTCTCGGTGATATAGGTTCAGGCGCTGAAACTTATTTGCAAATGATGGAGTATAATGCAAATCAGATTAGTTTATCGTTACAAGGAAAGGATGAAAAGTGAATAAGGTTTTACGCTGTAAACAGCTGAATGTGAGTTATGATACAACACCTGTTCTTTGGGATATTAACTTAGAAGTCCCCGGCGGAAAACTAGTTGCTGTTATTGGTCCAAATGGGGCTGGAAAGAGCACTTTACTCAAGGCTATCGTAGATATTATCCCCCCTTTTTCAGGAACTGTTGAATGCTTAGGGAGCTATTTTAAAAAGGTCAGGAAAAAAATTGCTTATGTTCCGCAAAAAGAGGCGGTTGATTGGGATTTTCCTATTACTGCGCTCGAAGTTGTTCTAATGGGTAGATATCATCAATTAGGACTATTTAAATGGATAAGAAAAGCTGATAGAGAGGCAGCAAGACATGCGTTGAATGTTTTAGGAATAGAACATCTAGCAGATGCTCAAATTGGAGAACTCTCAGGGGGCCAGCAACAACGTGTTTTTATTGCTAGAGCCATTGTTCAAGATCCTGATTTATATATTCTTGATGAGCCTTTTACAGGAATTGATGCAGCTACAGAGAGTGTTTTAATTGCTGTTTTTAAAAAATTACAAGAAAAAGGGAAGACATTACTGATTGTTCATCATGATCTTCAAAGTGTTAGTAAAATTTTTGATTGGGTAATTTTACTCAATACGCGAGTTATTGCTTATGGGGACGTAGATAAAGTATTTACGACTGAGAATCTTTATCAAACCTATGGGCAAAAAGAAGAAATTTTTACAGAGATGATTGTTCAGTTAAAAAAGAAAAATAGTGGGATGAATCCATGAGCTTATGGTTAACAGACACTGTTTTACGAGGGCCATTATTGGGGTCAATTCTCATGAGTTTATGTACAGCCCTTGTCGGGGCTATTACTCTTATGCGAAAAAAGGCGCTTATTGGCGAGACACTCTCTCATGCAACATTTCCCGGTGTAGCCATAGGGATGCTTATAGCAGGGTATAATTTTCCAAATAAAGAAGGTTTAACATTTGTCTGTATTTTGTTGGGCGCATTTATTTCTGCATTGTGTGCACAATTTTTTATAGAAAAGCTTTTAAAATATCGAGAGAAGTCTGATGTGGCGCTATGCTATATTTTAGCAAGTTTTTTAGGAGCCGGAGTTCTTTTAGTGAGTTTTATTCAGCAAGCTCATGCTATTTGGTATCGTACAATACAGGTGTTTTTCTATGGCCAAGCTGCAACCATGACAGATTTTCACGTGGTGATTTATGCTGTTTTGTCTTTATGTGTCTGCTTTGTGATTACTTTGTTATATCGGCCTATTAAAGCAGTTTGTTTTGATCCAGTCTTTTCTCAGGCCATAGGAATTAAAAAAAATTGGGTTTTTCAGATCCTTTCTGTTTTATTGTCTTTGGCTATTGTCATTGGTATTAGATGTGCTGGAGTGGTTCTGATTACAGGGATGCTTATTGCACCAGCGATTGTCAGTCGATGTTTAACAAAGCGGTTTTCTTCTTTTTTAATAGTTTCTTCTTGTGTAGGCGTTATTAGTTCTGCTTTAGGAAATTATATTACCACTATTCCAGTAAATAGCGGGTTATCATTACACTATATCCCTACGGGACCCTCTACTGTGATGGTCGCATCTATTTTAGCTTTTTTAGCATTGTTGTTATCTTCTAGAAAAGGACTTTTACCAAAGCTTTTTAGAAGATGGAAATTTCAAAAAAATTGCTTGCTAGAAAATCTTTTAAAAGCGATTTGGAAAGAATCAACAGTGAATTTTAAGCACATTCTTAAGTGGAATTTAGCAACACCCTGGATGGTTTTTTATGCGTTAAAAAAATTAGCACATCAAGGGTGGATCCTTAAAGAAAAGGGGATATACAGGCTTACAGATGATGGTAATAAAAAGGCTGCTTATATTGTACGGCTTCATCGATTATGGGAGCTTTATCTTGCGCAAAACTTAGGTGGTGCTGTCGAACATATCCACCATAGTGCAGAAGAAATGGAGCATTTAATTACCCCAGATATTGAAGCAAAGCTTACAAAAGTTTTATTTAACCCGACCAAAGATCCTCATAAGCAACCTATTCCATCCAAGGAGCTTTTATGAATCCTTATTGGGGTAAAGATATTTTTTCTTTTATGCTGTTATTTTTCCATAGGATGTGGCAACTGCTTATTGGGGAAATTGGTTGGCATCAACTTGCAAGTGATGAAATTCAAATTCTTGTTTTATCTGCAGTTGGAGTAGCTTCAGCTCTTATAGGTGTCTTTTTAGTTTTAAAAAAAATGACAATGATGGCCAACGCGTTATCTCATACTGTACTTCTTGGAATTGTTTTAAGTTATTTGCTTGTGCAACCCGTAACTACTACAGGCTTGGTTACATTTAATGCTACAATGCTTTTTGTAGCTTCTTTAATCGCAGCAGTTTTAACGGTAACACTTATTGAGATATGTCAAAAATTTTTCAAACTCCAAGAAGATGCAAGTATTGGGTTAATTTTTACGTTTTTATTTGCACTCGGTATTGTACTTGTAACAATCTATAGTCGTAATACTCATTTGGGTATAGAAGCTATCATGGGGAACATGGATGCTTTACACCAAGATGATTTGATTTTTGCATTTAATATTTTGTGTATCAATACAGTCACTACGATAGTTTTATTTAACTATTATAAGATTCTTTCTTTTGATCCTGTTTTCACAAAATGTGTTCATGGTGCTCCTTGGATATTTCAATATATTTTAATGTTGCAAACGGCTTTGACAGCAGTAGGGGCTTTTAGGGCTGTGGGAGTGTTTCTTTTTTTAATTTTTCTGACAGCTCCAGTTTTGTCGGCAAAGCTTTTTTTT
>JBAWWQ010000102.1:0-6062 GCA_037146655.1 Chlamydiota bacterium
GAAACGTGTTGACCATGATTTAATAAAACCATAAAATATCAAAAAAGTGATTTTTTAAATAAAAAGCTGATCCAGCTTCTTAAAGAGCATAGGGATAAAGGCTTTCTTTTATTTGAAGTCGTAGATTTTATTCATAGGGTGCATGAGCAGCATTTAGTAGAGCGGTATACAATTTCTGATATTGAGCTTTGGCTGAATCAGTTTTCTTTAATTAGTAAAGAAGACAATTATTTTTATAGAGCCTTGATAACGGGCAAATGGATTCCAAGAGAAGATTACCAGATATTTTTTCCTATAGGGATGGGCAAAACGTATTCAGGGTCTCATTTGGTTACGGCACATAAGTCACCAGATATTGATACGATTGTTTCTTCTTTTTGGGGATGGATGGATGCTTTTTCAGCAAGAGTTACCTCTGGGCTTCATATATGGAATGTTCCTGGAGGTCCACCTGAGTCGAGTGTAGAAGTTAAACTTCTTTTTCATGATATTATGCATCCTCAAGTATTTACATATCTTTCTAAAAATCGGTCACAGCTTGCTTTAACAAGTTTTGATTTAATGACTCAAGAGGGGTTTATTAAAAAGAAAAAGTTTGAGCATTCTTTAGGCCTTGAGCATGATCGCGGTCACCATGCAGTCGTTCTTGTGGATGATGATGGATACTACTTGGGAGATTGGCGCCCTTTTGATGTGGAAGGATCAAGACAGGTGATTATGCTCTTAAATCTTTGTTTGCGTTTTTGGGAAACAAAGATTCATATGGGGTTATTTGCTCTGTTTTCTCAAGAGGTGGTCTATCAAGAGGATTTGGATGGATTTATTGAAGAAATAGCTAAACTATCTCTTGCTGGATGTGACCCTGTTCAGGGCATGGCAATGCGACAGCAGCAATTGCTAGAGAGTTTTTTAACAAAGGTTTTAGGTGTTGATACTGGAATACATACGACATTTTCTAGATTCATTGAAGCAATTAGCTCTTTAGAAGTGGTAGATTTTACAACATTTTGGCAGCATTTAGATGCTTTAAAATGGTCTGAGCTTTTTGACTCATCTGGAAAACTTATTGAAAATAGACCTTTAATTTTTTTCTATTTAGAAAAAATTGTTAACAATCTAAATGATCTTTTTAGAGCTTTTCGTGTTTATTTAGATACTTTGGATATGGCAGTTAGGATTAAAAAAGAGGTGTTTGGCCATGCTCCTTACTCTTTATCTTATCGTACTGATTTAAAAGAAATAGAAAATCATATGGGTGCTTACCCTTATTTAACAGTGAATGTCCCAGGCCCAGATAATAAGCAGATTCCTGTAGGGGTTATTAGTGCGGTAGATTTAAAGAGGCCTTTTTTAGGAACGACGACACTTAGAGATTTTTGTAATCGAGAAGAGACTCAAGTGCCTGATTATTTAGAAGTGATTAGTGTCATAGATCATCATAAATCATCTTTAAATACCGCTATAGCGCCAACCGCTTTTATAGCAGATTCTCAATCGGTAAATTCTCTTGTATGCCAGTTAGCTTTTTCTGTGCATGATGAGTATAGCCTAGGGGGGATGACAGCTGAGTTAGTGGATCAACAAATTAAAAGACTTTCTCAGGAGCCTTCTACAAGTCGTAATTCTCGTCTTTTAAGAAGACTTTATAAAAGAAAAGAAGCTTTTCAGAAAAAAGGAGAGTTTTATGTAGATCCTATGCGGGAATTTATAGAGTATCTTCACTATCTTTTCGCAATTTTAGATGATACAGACCTTTTAACAAAGGTTTCTTATCGTGATGTTGTAAGTGTTGCAGAACTTATTAATCGCTTAAAAAGCTTAATGATGAAAGAGGAAGTTGAGTCAATAGATTTTGATGATCTTGCCAGAGATCAGCGATTTGTGAAGCTTGCTGCAGCTAAGCTTTTACGTAATCAAGATCTCTATTCTCTTTATCAGACTTCATCTACTGAAAAAGAAAAGGTAATTGCGGAGAATTTCTTGAAGTGTTCAAGAGGAGAGCCTTCGGATATTTTTGCAGATACGAAAATTCAAAATGGTTGTTGTCGGATTGGGCAGACAAAGATGTTTGCGAAAAATGAACCATTATTTAAGACACTGTGTTCCCAAATTCGTACATTTTGGTACGAAACAGCCATGGAGATTTATCATGAACAACCAGATGTGGATTTGCATGCACATATGGTTTCAACAGTTGCAGGAGCTGAAGAGCTTTTCAAAGGTTCTTTAGATAAATATCCTTATCAAGATCAAATGTGGATATGGAGTCCTGAGACAGATTTAGCTATCGAGCATTTAAAGCTTTTCTTAAATAACTTTCAAAATTCATTGGCTTTTGAAAACAATACCTTGCGTATTGAGTACTATGGTATAAGGGCTAAGGCGTTAGCGGAAATTTTTAAAGAAAGCTTTTTCTCAAATCTCGATCAAACGATTTTAGAAGAAAAAAATACAGAATCGTATGCTATTTTGTATTATAATGCTAGCTCGCTCAATTCTAGAAAATCTATGGTGTCACCGTTTTTACCTAAGCTTAAATAGTTGACCTTTTTGTGCGATAACATATAGGGTGTTGTCGCGCAAAAAAAGCATCATTTGAGAAAGAGATTTTTTCAAAAATGGTTAAAATAGAAAAAACCGTTTCTTTAGCTTATTTAAGAAAAAGAAACGGTTAATAGATTAAACAGTAGGTTCAGCAGCTGACTGACTTGTTTCTTCAAGAATTTCTAGGTTCACGCGAATACCATTGCGACTAGCTACTGACATAAGCAGCGTTCTAATAGCATTGATAGTCTTTCCTTTTTTTCCAATGATTTTACCGATATCAGACTTTTCTACGCTTAATTCGATAATTAAAGTATGTGTCCCACCAATTTCGTTGATTATAACTTTATCCGGGTGATCCACTAGATTTTTTACGATATATTCTACAAATTCTTTCATCGTTGCAGTTCCTTGTTAACTTAACAAAAATTAAAAATATTTCTTTTGTGTTTCCGTTTAGACAAAATTTATAATAAGCCACAATATTAAATCTAGAAAAATAAGGTGCTTTTCTAAAAAACACTGGGTTTTTTCATGTCTTTTAAAGGGTGAGTTGTTGACAAGATGAGTAGTGGGCTCTGATTTGTTTATTAGAAGTGAGTTAGGTTCTCTTAAACAGGGGGTTTTAAGCATTAATATAGATTAAATCGCTGATAATTAGATACTTAACAATGCAATCTGCAATGGACCGCCTGTAATCACTTGATATTAAGAAGTTTACAATAAAAGGTGGCTTTTAAAATAGTTTCTTGCTACAATCATTCTTGGGGGAATTGTATGTTCTTCTAAAAGATGAGGTTTTTATGGAAACAGCAAATAATAATACGTTGCCTATGAATTATACTATGCAGGTGATGCCAACTTATGTGGTAGTTGAGCAGAAAAAACTGTTAGATAATGCTTTAGTGGAGCTTAATTCTTCAGGGTCTGGATCGGCGGAAGAAACAGCTTTAACTAAGGCTAAGTCGACTGGTCAAAACACCAATCAAAGTGAATTTGGTGGATTAATGCCTAAGTGGATGCTTGCGATGGGTGAAGCTGAGTATAGTCAGGAGCAGTTTAATGGAAGCAACGGGATTATGGGTAAATATTTGTTGCAAATGGCTAAGATAGCTACGTTGCAAGAAGCATTTTCTTCGGCAATTTCTTCACTTGGTAGCTTTGGGGCTTTAAAAGATTACTTAGTCGATAATAAGGGATCTAATTTAGCTTATTGGCAATCGCAAGGGGGAGATGCAGGGGCATTTGCACCTGGGCTTTTAGGTCAAATAGATAGTTTTAATCCAGACATTGTCAAAGGTGGACCAAGCTTACAAACCTTGCAAGAGCAAGAGTTTGGGGTTTTAACAGAGCAATCTGGAGTCTTTCAAGATGAAGGAAGCGGTACTAATACGTTTGATAAGGAGCTTCAAAATCAAGGAAGTGGTTATTTGTCTGATGATGCTACAATCGGTAACTTTATTGCAGAGATAAGCCAAGATTTTGATAATTTAGGGGTCAATCAAACCTAATCGTCACTGTAGTTTTTCTTGTTAATATGACAAAACTCGCCTAGATTTAAAGGCGAGTTTTTTATTGTAGCAATAACTTTTTTTGCAAGTCGAGCATATCTTGAGGTAGAGGGGCTGTTAAAGTAAGGATTTCCTGCGTTATTGGGTGGTTAAAGCGTAGAAGGTGAGCGTGTAGCATCTGATGAGATACATGGAGTTGCTCGTTGATTTTAGCAATCCCGTAAAGTGGATCACCCAAAATAGGAGCTTTTGCAGCTTGTAAATGGACTCTAATTTGATGAGTTCTCCCTGTATGAGGGGTGATTTTCACTAAACTGTATCCTTGGTAGTAGTTGATAACTTCAAAAGCTGAAGAAGATTCTTTCCCGGTTTCAGTAAGAGCCATTTTTTTTCTGTCATGAGGGTCTCGTCCGATCGATCCTTCAATCATTTTAACTTGAGGGTTGCCATAGCATAAAGCTAAGTATTCTTTATGGATATGCCTAGATTTAAAGGCTAAAGAAAGCTTTTCATGCACAATTCTTGTTTTAGCGACTAAAAGGATTCCTGAAGTGTCTTTGTCTAATCTATGGACAATGCCAGGTCTAATAATATCTAATCCTTCTAGGCCTTGATAATGGTGAAGAAGAGCATTTACAACAGTGTGGTTAGGGTGGCCCACGGCTGGGTGGACTACAAAATTTCTAGATTTGTTGATAGCAATCAAAGCTTCATCTTCATAAAGAATTTCAAGGGGAATATTTTCTGCAGTAGGAATCATAGGGGCTAGAATGGGAATTTCTAGTTCGATTCTATCTCCAGTTTTAATAATGGCTCGTTTTTTGACCAAAGAGTCATTTACGTGGACGAGGTTTTGATCAAGAAGTTCTTGAAAATAAGCTCTAGAATGGTCAGGGAGTTTATGTTTTAAAAAAACATCAATTCTGCATGTAGGATCATCTTCTAAAGCAACTAAGAGGGTTTTTTGCATAAATGTATGAAAATAAGATGGTTAAAAAGAGAGGATTTTAGCATGACCTAGATAAAAACACAAGACAAGTTATTCCATATCGCCTTCAGTTTCCGCTTCCTTAAGCTTATTATTTTGTGTTTTAATTTCGTCATTTTCGTGTTGAATTTGACTAGCTATGGTGTTGGCTAGTGTAGTAAGGAATTTTTTAGCTTCAGCATCATTAAAATGCCAGCATTTTTGAACAAAGGTTTCTGGGACATTTTTATTGCCAAAAGAAACTGGATTAGAATTAGAAGGATTAGGCTCATTATTGGGTATAATAGGGTTATTGCTATTAGGATTTATTCCAGAAGTGTCATTCATATATTACCTATCTACTTAATGGTCTTTATAGCTTCATATAACCATAAACATTATTTTAAAATAAACACAAAACCTCAATCAACTTATGTTAAGCGGATTGAGGTTTTGTAGAGTGTTTTCAAGAAGTCTTATTAGTTAAAGATTCCACTATTGGGATCATTGCTGCCAATTTTCTCAATAGCTTGAGCCATGTCGCTTCCTTCTTGTTTAATTTGAGCCGTGATTGTGCTCATGACGTTTTCAACAAATTGGTGAGCTTGTTGAGGAGTGAAATCAAAATCTTTTTCTATGGGATCACTTCCAATGGAAGATCCTGAAATGCCTGGTAATGAAGATGTTGAAAAAGCCGAAGGGTTGCTGGCAGCAGAAGAAGTAGAGCTTTGAGAATCTAATTGTTGTTGTTCTTCTTGTTGCTCTAACCACTGTTGATAGGCATTTGTTGAGCCTGAATCGCCAGAAGCTATTGAGCTAACAGCGTGGATAGCTTCTACAGATGCGCTTGAACTACTAGACATAAAAAACTCCTACTTTAGGTAGAGGATATATTCCCCCGTAGTTCTATTTTATATTATATAACTTTTATTTTAAAGTTTTTGTTAGTTTTTGATTAATTATTCTTTAAAATACAGGAAGATTGCCTGGCTTAAATAACGCAACTTTTTGATAATTAGAGATATAAGAGGGGTTTGTTG